>JAGLUQ010000001.1 GCA_023134675.1 Candidatus Aenigmatarchaeota archaeon
GACAACGGGCGTAAATATATACGGCTTGCAAAAGATATCCGCCAGGAATATATAATTCCTGAATGATTCTGTGCTCTTTTCCGTTCTTCTGTTATTTCTCTGTTATCGTTGTCTTATGGTGCTGTTATAACAGTGTTTCAACAGCATTTCAACAGCATTATGTTATAACATAACAGCAACACAACGTTGTTGCAACATCTATTTTGTGTTGTTTTATCATCTCTGTTTTTATCCTGTATTGTTTTTTAGATGATATCTTTTTGTGGATGATCTAGATTTATCTGCTGTATATCTTTGTCTTTTACTTGTCTTTGATATGTTCTTTTTATTCCTTTTTTGATTTAATATTTTGTGAGTTTTGTTCTGTATGTGCGGCAATCTAAAATTTTTTGTTTTTAATCTTTTCTTGTTTCTTTGTTTAATATTGCCTGTTATTTCCTGTTGTAACAATGTTTTAACATCCTGATCTTTCTCTGTGTACTTGGTTCTTTCATCTTAGGCGTTATTGTTGCATTTACATCCTCTATATCTATCCTTATCTTCTGTCTTTTTTGCCTGTTATTTCCTGTTGTAACAATGTTTTAACATCCTGGTCTTTCTCTGTGTGCCTGGTTCTTTCATCTTAGGCGTTATTGTTGCATTTACATTCTCTATATCTATCCTTATCTTATAGCTTTTTTGCCTGTTATTTTCTGTTGTAACAATGTTTTAACATCCTGGTCTTTCTTCGTGTATCTGATTCTTTTATCTTGGGTGTTATTGTTGCATTTACATTCTCTATATCTATCCTTATCTTATAGCTTTTTTGCCTGTTATTCTCTGTTGTAACAATGTTTTAACATCTTGATCTTTCTCTATGTATCTGGCTCTTTCAGCTTATGTGTTATTGTTGCATTTATCTCCTCTGTACCTGTCCTTATCTATGACTTTTTTGCCTGTTATTTTCTGTTGTAGCAATGTTTTAACATCCTGGTCTTTCTCTCTCTTTCTTTCTTTTTTTCCCTCTCTATTTCGCTTATCATGTGTCTGGCTCTTTTATTTGGTGTTATTGTTGCATTTACCCCTACTTATCTACCCTAATCTTATGGTTTTTTCACATATTTTCTCTTGTTTGCTCTATTGCTCTTGTTTTTATATCTCACTATATTACTATATCTTTATAGCTCTATATCTTTTTTTCTCATTTAACTCTCACATTTTGTGTGAGTTTTTTTAATGATGTAGTTTTATAGTTTTATATTGCTATTATTGTATATTGTTGTGTTTGTATTGTTCTATATTTTTATTATAATATATCTTTATGTCTTTATTATTGTATATTATTATCTTACTATATATGTATCTCTATATCTCACTATATCAATATATGTTCCTGTGTTTTTGCATTTTTTGTGCAATCCTGACTAAGAAACCTAGTGTTTTTGCTGTAGATTGCATGTTTTCTGCAATAATGTGCAGAAAGAAGCTCATATCTGCCTTCTTTTATGCCCTGATTTTTTGATAAGAAAACTTTTTAACTCTCACATTTTTCCTAATTTTTTTTTGATGATAGCGGGTGGGCGCGATTGTATACGCTTTCTTTTCTCTTGTTTGTGACATGCATGTATATCTGTGTCGTCGATAAATTCGAGTGGCCCAGAAGCTCTTTTATTATCATTATGTCTGCGTCGTTCTGCAGGAGATGCGTGGCGAAAGAGTGCCTTAGCGTATGCGGTGTCACGTTTTTTGTCATGCCGCTTACATCTGCGTAATGCTTTACAATCCTCTGCACAGATCTTTGGGTAAGGCGATCTTTTTTTGTATTGATGAATAGCGCTTTTTCCATATCGTTCCTTGTTTTTAGGTATGCTTTTATCCTTTTGAGTGTGCCTTCATCTGCGTATACGATCCTGTCTTTTGATCCTTTTCCTCTTATTATCTTTATGGCGTTCTCTTCTATATTTTCCCTGTTTAGGTTCACAAGCTCTGAGACCCGTATCCCGCAGGCGTACAGGAGCTGTATTATTGACCTGTCACGCAGGTTCTCAATGGAGCTCAGAAGCTTTTTTGTCTCTTCAACAGACAGGAATTCAGGCAGTTTTTTTGCTATTTTGGGCAGATCTATGTTCTCTGCGGCACTGCTGTTGTTTATCCTGAAGAAGCTTCTTATCGCGTTTAAGTGCCTGTGTATTGTTGTGCCTGTTGCTCCCGTGCCCTGTTGGAGGTAGACAAGATACTTCTTTATGTCTTCTTCTGTCGTCTCTTCCGGAGTTTTTTTTGTGAAGTTCATAAAGCGCTGTATTGTGTAGATGTAGCTGTCAAGAGTATTTTTTGAGTATCCTTTGAGATTTATCTCTGTCCTGAACCTGTCTATATATTCTTCTTTGTCGTGCATCCTGTTTTCACCTGTCTTTGCGTTTTTTGTTTTAGGTCTCTTGTTGCTGTTTTTGTGTTTCTGTTCGTGTCGCATAATATAGATTATGCGACGTAGATATTATATAGATTTTTCGGGCTTATATGCTTTTTGGTGCTGCAGTTGCTGTTTTTGCTGTTATAACATTGTTTTTCTGTTTTTTTCTGTTTTTTTTGTGTTGCAACATTGTTATGATGCAGATTTTTTTGTTTTTTTCATTTATTTTATTTTTAGGCACTATGGTCTGTTTTTTTGTCAAAATGAGTTATTAGGCACTATGTGTTTTTTATTGTATATTTTTTGATATCATTTTTATTTTTAGGCACCAATTGGTTTTAATTATTATTTTTGCTTTTGTTCTAAAAATAGGGTAGGTTATCTTATTGAGATTGCATGTTTTCTGCAATCTGTCAGAAATGGTAGTTAGGCACCAGTATATTCGGTACCATATCTAATTATAGATAATTAAACTAATTATCAAATTCTATCCGGTCGCCGATAGCGAATCTTTTATTCTTAGCTAGTCCGCTTTCGATTTCAAGGACATATCTGCAACTTTCTTTTGGTATATATAGTTTCCATGTTCCTGGTTTCAGTATCTTTATCGGTGCTGCGTTATATATAATATCTACTACTGTTTTTGATCTGTCTATGAAAACCAGATCCAGGCCGTATCGCATGAAAGGCATCCATATGGCTGTCCTGCTGTCGTTTGGTGATTTCATCAGCATTCTTCCTGATCTGCTGAACATGAGGCCTTTTGTGTTTTTTAGAATTGATCCTGAATATATCACTTTGTCTATTATTGTCTTTCTGCTTGCGTTTCTTATGCTTATCGTGTCTTTGATTGTAATCACATCTTTTTTGATGTTCTTTTTCCCAGATATCTTGCAAATACAAGAAAGCCTGTGTGTCCAAGCATATCGGTCTTTGGTCTTATGCATTTATCGTGCTCCCAGTCTCTTATGATGCATTCCCGAAACATTATGTTTGCAAATCCGAGCTTCTCAAGTGTTTCTATGGCTGATGTACTTTGTTCAATGCAAGGTGAATATACAGTTATACGGCCTCCAATCTTTAGATTTTTTGTTATATGTGGGATTGTTTCTTCAGGTTTTGGCATATCAAGCACAATGACATCAAAGTCTTTACCTTTTTCATCTTTTATGTCGCCAGGTTTTACTTCAACATTTTTCATATTCATATTCTTTATGTTTCCTGTGCATATTCTGTAATGTTTTTCGTTCTTTTCCCAGCTTACGACGCTTTTTGCTATATTGCTTAGGTATGATGTAAGAAATGCTGAGCCGCATCCTGCTTCCAATACTTTTGTCTCTTTTCCTATGCCGCAGAAGCTTATTATCATTCCAACATCTTTGGGGTGTATAATTTGCGGTCCGCGTTTGAGGCTTTTTGCCAGAAGATCCCTGAAATCAGGTTCAAGCACAAGAAATTCATCACCGCTTGTGGTCTTGTATCTTTTTCCGTAATCTTTGCCTATTATGTCTTTCAATGAGAATGCGCCGTACTGGGAGTGGAATGTGCGAAGCTCAATGTCTATGAGGTAGGAGTTTCCTGAATCATGCATTATTATTGCCTGATCCCCTTCTTTTATTTTTGCCATATCTATCTTCCGTATCTTCTTTTTCTTTTTGAGAACTCTTCTATGCAGCCTTTGAATTCTTCTTCTTCCAGTTCGGGCCAGAGTGTGTCAGTGAAGAAAAGTTCGCTGTATGTTGACTGCCATATTAGGAAATCTGACAGTCTTTTTTCACCGCCTGTGCGGATTATCATGTCAGGTTCGCTTTTTAGGGAGAGGTGTTTGCTTAAAATGCCTGTGTCTATACTGTCAATCTCTATCTTCCCTTCTTTTGCGAGAACTGCAATCTCTTTTACAGCATCTGTAATCTCTTTCCTTCCACTGTATGCTATCGCGAAGTTTACTGTGAAACTTTTGTAGTTTTTTGTGGAATCTGTAATCTCTGCAATGGATTTTTGGATGTTTTCGGGAAGTATTTCTGTATGGCCTATGAAATTTATCTTAATCTTGTTATTATGGATATCTTTCCTGAATTCTTCATCGGCCAGCTCTTTTTCAAAAAGCTCCATCAGTGTGTTGAATTCTTTTTTCGGTCTGTTGAAGTTGTCAAGCGACAAGGTGTATAGCGTTATCTCTTTTATGCCTGCTTTTTTGCTCCATTCCATCACAGATCTTACCTTTTCAGCGCCCCATTCATGGCCTTTCCAGGGCTGTTTCATCAGTTTTTTGGCAAACCTGCGGTTGCCGTCCATGATTATGCCAATATGTTTTGGTGTATTCTTGTCCATAAAACCGACCAGAAGCAGAATCTGTATAAGATAATATTAATTATTCATAGTTTTATATATGTTTTGATTCTTTTTGCTTGTTATTTCCCAATAACTTTCACAAGCACTATCCTTTCCCTTGCAGGCACATCAAAGTCTATGAATACTATCTGCTGCCAGGTGCCGAGATATGGCTTTCCATCTTCTATAGGTACTGTGAGTTCCGGTTTTATGAACATGGATCTTATATGGCTCTTGCCGTTTTCATCATTCCATGTCTTGTGGTGCTCGTAATCTATATTCGAGGGGGCTATCTTTTCAAGGGCTGCCCTGAAATCCTTCTTCAGCCCGGGTTCAAACTCCATCGTAGTGATGCCGCAGGTGGAACCTGCCGAGAAAATGTTTACTATGCCGTCTTTTATCATACTGTCTTTCACTATCTTTGAGATATCTTCAGTGATGTCTTTTATGTCCAGGTCGTTTCCTGTTGGAATGCTGATCTTTCCTGTGAATATATCCATATTACGCTTATATGAATCAATCTATTTAAATCTTGGAACTCTATTTCTTTCATGTTTGAGTATATAATTCTTGCTATCGCATTGTTAGGCACCGGGCTTGCAGGCTGGCAGGATCTCAAGACATCTGGCGTTGAGGACAAGTATCCTGTTTTTATAGGCGTCAGCGGGATACTGATACATCTGGCCAATTCTTATCTTACAGGGGTATGGTCTGGCTTTTATCACAGCATAATTATCGGTCTTGCGTTTCTTGCTTTCGGTTATATCATGTATTTTGCAAATCAGTGGGGTGAGGCTGATGTACTGATACTTGGCGCTCTCGGCTTTCTTATACCTGGATCCCTGTCTATATTTGCAATAAGCGTGCCTTTTCCCTATTATGCTGCTATATTTCTTGCTACAGTCTTCATTGTAGGCGGGATATATTCGCTGCTATACAGCTTTGTCCTCGCTTTGAGGACTCCTGGGTTTGCGGCCAGGTTTTCAGGGACTCTTGAGTCCTATTCTGGCCGTTTCCTTAACCTGTCTGTCATACTTTTCATAATATCTATTCTTGCAGTAAGGTATGTTCAGGACAATTTCTATTTCCTGAGCGATATATTGCTCAGGCAGACTTTTGTGCTTTATCTCTTTTTTGCGGCAGGGTTTGTCCTTGTGTCTTTCTCTAAAGCTATAGACTCTTTTGTCTTTCGCAAGGAGGTTGATACATCAGATCTCTGTGAGGGGGATGTGCTTGCCGAGAAGATAGAGACCAAGGACTCTTCTTATTCTAAAAAGCTGTCCGGCAAGCTTTTCATCGGCCTTGAGACAGAAGATATAGAATTTATAAGAAAGACAAGGAAAAAGGTCTGGATAAAGGAAGGAATCCCGTTTGTGCCTACATTTTTCTTTTCTGTCATCTTTGTGTGGCTTTTTGGGAATGTGTTCTCTTTTTTGCTTTGATGTTTGTGTAGGCATAAGCGGTACTGTAAATTTATATATCTGTTTTTTTAATAAATAATATGTCGGCAGTGAAACTTGTTATTATTAACCAGAAAAATAATATTAATCATTTTACATATCCTTTTCTTTTAAGTCTTGGACCTGATGATATTGCTTTGCTTGGCAGAATTGATAATTTACTTAAAAAATATTTTGGAAGACCATGGGCATATGTGGGAAGCGATAAACCTTATAAGCCTAAACAAGAACTGTTGGCAGAGATAGATAATATTGATGCTTCAGACGAGCAAAAAAAGAGATTGAAGACACTTGTAACAGAAATTGAGTTTCCGTCAGAGATTGAAGTTGTTCTTAGCGATGGAGACAAAAAAGGGGAGTTTCATAATCATGTTTTCAGCATTTTGAGCAGTCTGCAGATGGAACAGTATATTGTTTCTGAAAATGATGTAATAGTTTTTGAGATCTTGCATGATAATGTAGTTCATAGACTTGAAGTTGAAGGTCCGTCTGTTTTGTTTGCAGGCACTGCAAATCATCGCAGAGAGAAAGGAGAGTGTTTTGTAGTAAAGTTTCCTTCCGGAAACTTTAAGAAAATAGTTTAGCTTGGTTTCTCTCACTTCTTCTTCCTATGCCTCATCTTATGGTTCTTCTTCTTAAGCTTATGTGTCCTTATCTTTGAGCTCTTTCTTTTCTTTCCGCAAGGCATAGTCTATCACCAGTTGTAAATATTTATACAGTTTGATTTTTAAATCCATTGCTTTTCTGTCTTATGTCGCTTATCTTTATTCAAGAATTAGGGGAGAACCTTCAGCCCTTCCAGTATGCCCCATGTTTGCCAGTTGCTCTTTTAAATCTTTCAGTTCACCCGAAAGCATCTTGTTCTCTTTCCTGAGAAGAGCAATCATCTCTATAATATTGTTATTGTTTTCCGGTATTATTGAGGTTCTGTTATCTGAAATCTTTTTCTCAATATTGTTGATTTTCTCTTTCATAACCTTGTTGATTTTTGCCTGAATATCTGTAAATGCTTTTGTGTCCTCTGTTACATTATTGATAGTATAAGATCCTTTCTGCGAGCTTTCGAATCCATTTTTTGCAGCGTCTACAGATGTCTTAAGCTCATTTCTCATCTCAGAAAGCTTTCTGTCCTGTTCCTCTACAATATCTTTTATCTCTTCATTTGTGATGTAGTTTATTTTTCTTTTCTGCTCGTCTGCAAATATCCTGAGCTTTCTGTCCAGACTCTCTTCAAGCACATTCTTTGTTGAACCAGTTTGATCAATCTGCATCTTTCTGAAATTGCTTATGTCTTCTTTAAGCTGTGTTTCTGCCTTTTCTATCTTTGACAGTGAATCTGTCAGCTGGCTTTCAAGGCTGTTCATTTTTGCATCGTTTCTCTTTTCAGATTCTTCAATAGTTTTCGTGAACGTACCTGTGATAGATTTTACATTTTCCAGAGTGTTTGACAATTCGTTTTCAACCTTTTTCTCAAGCCCTCCCTCAACTTTTGACTGGAGGGAAAAAACAGTGCCTTTCAGGTCTTTGAAATCTTCAGTTATCTTTTCCTTGAGAATTTTCATCTCACCGAACCGTATGAGGAAATCATTAAGGCTTTCAGCCTTTAGCGCTTCTCTTGTCTTCTCAAGCTCTTCAAGCTTTCTTATGAATGTCTTTGCAGTGCTTGTCTCAAGCGCTTCGTCAATATTCTTCACGACACTAACAATCTCTTTGCCTACATCGTTTACCTGCTCAAGATTTTTGTTCATCTCTTGTTTATGCTGTATTATTTTCTCTTCTATAAGCGTGATTTTCGTGTCTGTATCATCTTTTAAAGATTCTATATCTTTTATGTTGTTTTCCCTGGTGCTGTCCTCAACAGCTTTTGCCAGATCTGTCACATGTTTTATGTTCTCGTCAATATATCTCCTGTTCTCCTCAAACTTTTTCTCATATCCTGCGCTTTCTTTTTCAATGCTTTTCCTGACTGATTCTGTCATCTCTTTGATGTCTGATGTGATCTCAAGATTTGAATTCTTCAGGGCCTTAAAGTCTATTTCTATGTCTTTTTTAGATTCTTTTATGTTCTTCTCGAGCATTTCTATACTTTTCTTGTGCCCGTGCTCAATAGTCCTTATCCTCAGGCTTATGTCTCCTCTGTCGCGGTCTATGGCATTTCTTGTCTCATCTGTATTTGCCCTGTTCTCTTTCTCAATATTTTCAATCCTCTCTTTTGTGCTGCATTCCAGGATATTTATCATTTCCTTGAGGTTCTTTATCGTGCTTACGCTTTTTAGGATGTTGTCCACAAGCTTGTTGTTCATGCCTTCAATCGTGCATATCTTTCCTTTAATATTCTTATGCCTGTTCTCTGTATCTGTCCTGTCTTCAAGAATCTTGTTTTCAATTGTAGACAAGGACTTATTCAGGCTGTCTATCTTTCCCTGCACTTTTATGTTTTCTTCTTCCCTCTCTTTTTTGACCATATCTGCCATGTTCCCGACAGTTGCGGTGATGTCTTTGTTGAATTTCTTGATGTCTTTGAATTCATCTTCCATACTGTTATTCCTTGTGTCTGTAACTTCCCTCAGCATGGTAATCTCTTTCTGTATACCTGAAAGGATATTGTAGACCTTATCCTGTACAGCGTTTAGGCTGTCATTGCTCTTTTGTTCTATCTCTTTTATCTTAGAATCTCTTTCTTTCAGTTCGGCATCAATGTCCGGCATTGCTAAATTTCCCAATTTTTCAGAGATGTTGCTGTTGAAATGTTCCCTGTTAGTATCAATATTGTCTTTTGTATCTCTTACAGCTGTCCCAAGGACATATATGTTCTTTTCAATATCATCAATTTTCTCTTTAAGTATCCTGTTTATTTTGGTCTGCATCGCTGAGATCTCTTCCATATTACTTATCTTTTTGTCACTGTGTCCCTGACTGCTTTCAGCTTTGCTTTTGTCCGGAAGGCTTCTTATCAATACGATCTGTTCCGAAATATCTTCAACTTTCTTTTTTATCTCTTCGTTTGCATGCGTTATGTTCTTAATCTCAGAATCAAGCTTTCTTTTGTAGTCACCTTTTATCGTGTCTATCTCTTCTTTTACATGTTCTGTGTCTATATCAATATCAATGCCGGCAGTCTTGTCGCCTTTTCTCTTAAGCATGTCTTTTATAGCATCCATGGCGTTTGATATCTTCTGGTTCGTATATGTTTTTTCCTCTTCAATCTGTGAGGTCATGTTTGAGACGGCGCTGTCAAGTTCTGCAACTTTTAGCTCTATGTTTGTTATCGCTCCTCTATCCAGCTCTTCCTGTCCTGTTGAGGGTCCTGCACCAGTTCCTGTCGTATCAACTATCTTTATGAGTTTTTCCATGTTTTTTGCCAATGTCTTTATTTTCATGCCTGTGTCTTTCTCAAGCTCGCGGATACTGACCTCGCTCTTGTCACTCTTTTCTGTAAGGATCTTGGTCATTGCCTGCATCTTTTTTATCAGGTCCAGCATCCCACGGTAGCTGTTCTCGCTTTCTCCTATGCTTGTGTCTATATTTCTGGTCCTTTCAATCTCGTCTGTCAGCATCCCTATCTTCTTGTCGTAGGATCCCAGCTCTTCCCTCACACCGCTTATGAGTGTAGCAAAATCTGTGTTTACCTTTTCAAAGTCATCATGTATCCTGTTGAATTCTGTTTCGCCTACAGGCTTCTTTTTCTCAAGGCCTGATATTGTCTCTTTGATCTTTGAAAGCTCATCAAGCACTGTCACAAAGTCTGAATCACTTGCTGTACTTTTTTCGCTTCCGCCACCATTTTTTATCTTCTCGTCAAATATTTTAAGAGCATTTGACATGAGATCTATCTTCTTGTTGAAGACAGCAATTTTTTTCGAGAATTCCTGTATCGTTTCCTTGTTCTGTATAATTTCCAGCCTGTCTGTGAGCGTAAGGTCCTCAATGCTTCTTAATGTTTCCTGGGTGCTCTTGATGTCTTTCAATGAGTCTGCATCCTCCAGACCCTGGATTATGTCTATGTTTTTCTTTATCTTCTCAAACACGCCCTCAAGACTGAGCATCTTCTTTTCAAGATCAAGCTCTATAATTTTTCTCTTGTTCCTGAATTCCTTAAATTCATCGATGAGATTGTCTATCTTTTCATCATTTCCTTTAGAATCAGATTTGTCAAACATTATCAAAACCACCAAGTCTTGCGATACTACCTGTTGCCTGCGCCTTTATCTAATTGTGATTACCTGTTATATATATCTTTTGCTGAAAGCTATTTTGTCAAGCCATATGAGCCATGAGACCAGCACAAGGACTATGAGTCCGCCCTGCCACAGCATATTATGGGTGATATCGAAGATGCCGAGGCCGTACAGGTGAGTGAGATGGAATGTTGTTGCCAGCCTGATGACGTTTCCTATGAAAATTATTGGGATGCCTGCTGTTATTCCTATAATTCTGGCTTTCGTTCCTGTGTGACGTGTGGCTATGATGAGAGAGAAAAGCGCAAGGAAGGATTTCCATCCGCTGCAGTCTTTTATTATGTCTGCGGCAAGCATGCCTGTGGAAGTGGTTATGAAAAATGTGTTGTCTATCCTGAAAAAATCAGTTCCGAGAAGTGACAGAGCCTTTGATGTGAAGTAGCTTGTTACAGATATTATGTGGCTGAAATCATAGCCTGTCCAGATAATCAGGTGCAGAGGTATTGCAAGAAGGCAGAATCTAATGAGGAATATGAAGGTGTCCCACATCCTGAGCTGGGCAGGGGTGAAACTTTTTGTTGTTGTTTTTTCAAACCTGTTCCATCTTACTGTAAGGGCGTTGTCTCTTTTTGTTCTTTTCCTGTGACTCACCCAAACACCACACTACTGTTGTTGATATCAGGATGCTACATACATCGGCTGTTCATGGCATGTCGGCGGCTCAAAGAATGTGTCGCATGTCGAGCATCTTGCACCTTTTTCATGCTTTTCTATCTTGTGGCTTTTATCATGGTCTATCTCAATCTCTTTGCCGCATTTTCTGCATTTCCATTTCATGCTATCACTGGTTTTTATTTGTTTTGTTGGTTTTTAAAGTTTTCTGTTATGATGCGTTTTTCCTGTAGTCCGCATCAGCAATATCTTTTATCTTTCTCGCCTTTTCTTTTCCGATGCCTTCTATCTTCTCCAGCTTTTCCTCTTTTGCGTTCACAAACTTTTTTATTGTCCCGAATTTTTCAAGAATCCTTCGGCTCAGCTTTATGTTGATGTCAGGGAATCCTGATATTATGTATTCCTGTACCTCTTTTTCAGTCTTTGAGCGTCTTGTCCCTCTTAATGATATTTCTTTCTTGTCATCATGCTCGCGTTTTGCAAGGGCTATTACCATGTCTTTCGTTTCTTCAAGGTCTCTTGTAGGGATCACAGGGATGCCGAAATCGCATGCTATTGATGCGAGAGCACCTCTTATTGCATTAGGGTGTATATTTCTTATGCCGTAAAGGTTTTTTCCTTCAAGTATTATCAGAGGCTGTTCAAATGTGTCTTTCAGTGCTACAATCTGCCTGAACAGGCGCTTGTCGATTATTGACTGGAGGAAATCTTTCACTTCCTTCCTTTCAATGCCTACCCTGTCCGAGATTATGATGTCGCCTACATCAAGCTGTTTCCGGACAGCTTCAATCTCTTTTGTCTCTGACAGTAATCTTATCAGCTTCTGTTCCCTGTGATCAATAAATATCTTTATCTCTTTTTTCTTCTTGTTGAAGCTTTCAAGAGAGCTCTGGTTCTTCGCTTTCCTGTTTATTTTTATCTCTACGTCCCCGTTACTGAAGTTTTTTCTCAGGCTGTCAATTACTGTCTTCATCTTCCTTTCCTTGTTTCTCGTGCTCCAGTAATATGCCTCGTCAATTGTCCCTTTTGTCACAAGTATGTACACTTCGCCCTCTTTCTCTCTTCCTGTCCGTCCCCGTCTCTGTATTGTCCTTATCTCTGATGGTATGGGCTCGTAGAATATCACTGTGTCAACTTTGGGTATGTCAAGACCTTCCTCGGCGACAGAGGTCGCTACAAGGATGTTGTATTTCCCTGTTCTGAACAAATCAAGCGTCTCTTTCTGCTTTTTCTGGGTGTTGCCTTTTTTCTGGCCAATGAATTTTACAGGTCTCAGGTTTTTATCTTTTTCCAGCTCTTTTATGATCAGGTCGACTGTGTTTATGTAATGGGCGAATATGATTGCTTTTTTTCCATTATTTACCTTACCTTTCACGATATCTACAGCTTTCAGGAGTTTTGGGTGCTTCCTGTCTTTTGAGGCAAGGTATGATGTCAGGATAGATGCCTGCTTCACATCGTCATCTGACAGCAAAGTCTTTGACGCTTTTGTGCTGTCTTTCTTGAGCTTTTCAATATATGCCTCAAGCTGGAGCACGCCCTGCGTCTGGATGAGCTCGATTGCATGATTAAGCTTTATGCAGGCGGCAGTGTCTGATATTGCTTTGAAATATATGGGGTTCCTGTCTTTTGCGACGATAGCCCTCAGTTTTCCTGACAGCTCAAGAAGCTCTCTTTTTGAAAGCTGTGCGTCTTTTATGATGTTTAAGGACATGAGGAGTTGTATCCGTCTTTTTTTTGCATTCTCAAGATATTTGCTTATCTTTTTGAACTCGTCCGGGAACTCTATCTTGATCCATTCCACCTTAGTCGTCTTGATATAGGGTTTTACATCCCAGTCATCTTCATTCCTGATCTCGACATTTTCGCAGTAGAGGTTTCCGCATATTGCGCCAATCTTTTCTTTTGTACTTCCCGGGCTTGCGGTGAGGCCGAGAATGAGGGGGGTTTCTGCCTGTTCTGCGTATTTTTTCGCGATGAAGGTATATGCGTAGTCTCCTGTTGTCCTGTGCGCTTCGTCAAATACTATTATTGAGAACTGTGACAGGTCTATCGTGCCTTTTATGATGTCATTTTCAATCACCTGAGGGGTCGCGAATATGACTTTTGAGCTTTTGTAGATGTCTCCTCTTTTTGCAGGAGCGACCTTTCCTGTCAGTATTTCAAATTGTTTTGTGTCTATCTGTTCTGGATCCATCAGGTCTGAGAAGCTTTTGAGGTGCTGTTCTACGAGTGGTTTGGTAGGTGCCATGATAAGGGCTTTTCTGTTCTTGTCTTTGTTTATCCTGTGGGCTACAATGCCGAGCGCTATGATTGTCTTGCCTATGCCTGTGGGTAGGACTACAAGAGAGTTTTTCTTTGCGCATGTCGCTATTATGTTCTCCTGGTATCTTCTGCGTTCTATTGTGTCTTTTTTTAACAGGGGGTGGTTGAGGTATTCCAGCATGTTTAATCTTTGTTGAAGAAGGAATAAAAAGATAGGTTTTTGGTTAAAAAGAAAAGAAAAAAAAAGGTAGTCTGGATGCTATGGCTGTGTTATGCTGACCTTAAGGTGTTTTGTAGTGGCAGCTTAGCATTACTTTTCCGCTTGGTGTTATCACTGCTTTCCAGTCTGATGTAAAAGGTCCATAGCCTGTCCAGCACATAATGTTTGGGTGGTCCTTATTAGTCATGACCACTGCTTTAGTTGGTGGGGATACTCCCGTGGGCAGAGTGCCATGACATGTTATCTTGCTGTTGTTGTTCTTACTGTCGGTGAAAACGTTCTGACCACTTGCTAGCGCTAAGAAAGGATTTTGATTTGCATCCATTAATACGCAATTAATATCTTTCTTAACTATAGCAGGTCCATTAGCAAAGGTCATAGATATTCCTAATACCAATACAGCCAAAAGTGATACCAAGACTGTCGTTTTTTTCATATAATCTCCTCCTTTCTTTGGGTATTTATAAGGCAAGTATATAGTCAAGACTGCCCAGTGTCATTGCGCCCCTCCTCGGCGCTCAAAGTATTTTGTTAAAAGTTAACGGTTTGAATATTTTTTTGTTTATATAATTGGTTCTGAAAACATTTAAGTTATAACAATGTCACTTGATAGTGATTTTTGTGTGGTGTTTAGAAGAAAAAAAGAAAAAAAAAGAAAAGGTACCCTGGATGGCGTGGTTGTGTTATGCTGACCTTAAGGTGTTTTGTAGTGGCAGCTTAGCATTACTTTTCCGCTTGGTGTTACTACACCTTTCCAGTCGTCTGTAAGACCAGCTCCAGTACTGCATAACATATCAGTGTTGTCGAAATTCCAATGTATTGCTTTTTCAGGCGGAACTTGACCTTCAGGTAGTTGGGCATGACATGTTATCTTGCTGTTGTCTTTCGCACTGTTGGTTAAAACTTGGTGACCACTTTCTGGCGCAAAGAAAAGATTTCCCTCTGCATCCACTAAATTGCAACCAACATCTTTGTTAACCTCAGCAGAATTATTAGCAAAGGTCATAGATACGCCCAATACTAATACTGCCAGAAGCGTTACCAAAACTGTCGTTTTTTTCATATTATCTCCTCCTTTCTTTGGGTATTTATAAGGCAAGTATATAGTCAAGACTGCCCTGTGTCATCACGCCCCTCCTCGGCGCTCAAAATATTTTATTAAAAGTTAATTGTTTGAAAATTTTTTACTAATATAATTGGTGCTGAAAATATTTAAGTTATAACAATGTCACTTGATAGTGATTTTGTGTGGTGTTTTAGAAGAAAAGAAAAAGAAAAAAGTAAGCTGGTACATACTGATATGTCAATCCTATTGGGATGGGTTGATTTTGCATGTCAGCATTACTTTTCCGCTTGGCGTTATCACTGCTTTCGTGTTTGTTGTATAGCCTAAGTGAGTATTGCATCCGAATCCATTGTAACGCACTGCCTTGT
This sequence comes from Candidatus Aenigmatarchaeota archaeon, assembly GCA_023134675.1. Classification (GTDB taxonomy): domain Archaea; phylum EX4484-52; class EX4484-52; order EX4484-52; family GLR71; genus GLR71. The sequence goes on from JAGLUQ010000001.1 coordinate 14,950, forward strand.
TAACAAGGGGGTATGTGTTCTTATCTACAGTGGCAAAGCATTTAAGTACAGTGTTTCCGTTCTTATCCATGGATACAACACTGTGGCTGTTGTCTGCAGGGATTACAACTCCATTTGCATCTAGTACTCCACAGCCAAAGTCATTGATAACCACAGCCGGAGCAGTATCAGCAGCATAAGCACTGATTCCACCAAATGCCAATAGAACCAAAAGCGATACCAAAACTGTCATTTTTTTCATATAATCTCCTCCTTTCTTTGGGTATTTATACTCAGGCAAGTCTATATCAGCCCTGTGTCATCACGCCCCTCCTCGGCGCTCTTAATAGTTATGTTCTGGAAATTTCTTTTAATATAGAGGTATTAAAGATATTTAAAGTTAAATCAATGCTACTGGGGAGTGATTTTGAATTCAATTATTATCGCTTTTCTGGTTCTTTTGCACTTTTTTTGTAACCTTCTTCTTGTGATAAAAAATGTAAATTTATAAAATTTCTTTCTCTTTTATGTGATATGAATGGTTTAAATCCAGATAAAGCTATAGGTGCAACAGAGAGAGAAAAGATAGCTCAATTGGTATATGATGTTATTGTTGATTCTAAAGGTTCTATTAATACTGTAAAATCTGACGATTTGATAGATTCTGTTTTTGATGCCTATTCTGAAAAAGTCCATAGCCTTATGATCTTATCTTTGGTTTATGGTGATTTTGTGCCTTTCGGTAAATCTGAAGATGACTTATGTTTTTTTGAAGAGTTTCCACATTCGAAATTCCATCTTTACCTGTCCAAAAATCCATTTAACAATAAGAGAAAAGTATTGATAAAGAGTATTATTGATGACGACAATAATTGTTATATTAATGGATATCTAAAACTTACAGAATGACATGATAATAAATTTAGGGTCTTATCAGGGTATATAATAACGCTCTGTCTTTTTTGTTCTTTTTTTGTATTGTATGATATATATCGTACACATTCCAAAAATTAATAAACATCAGCACATAATTCTCTTTGATAAGATGACAAAAGGTATGTTTATAGTATTTGAAGGGCTTGACGGCAGCGGATCCTCCACTCAGGTGTCACTCCTGCAGAAAGCTTTGAGAAAGGCAGGCTACACTGCACATATCACGAAAGAGCCAACGAATAATTTAATCGGCGGTCTTATAAGAGGGCAGCTGACAAAGGACTGGAAGACAGGGCCTGAATGCCTGCAGCTTCTCTTTGCCGCTGACAGGGCGCATCATCTTGAGAGGGAGATACTTCCCGGTGTCGAGAAAGGCTGTGTCGTGATATCTGATAGGTATTATTTCTCCACAATGGCTTTTGGCGGTATAGATATAGATATGGATTGGCTCAAGAAGCTGAATGAGAAATTCAAGGTGCCGGATCTGTCTTTTTTCATCAAGGTGCCTGCGCGCGAGTGCGTGAAAAGGATATCTGACTCAAGGTTTGAATTTGAGCTTTTTGAGGAGGAGAAGAAGCTTGAGAGGGTCTGGAAGAATTATGATATCCTTGCAAAAGACTTTGATAATGTGCATGTGATTGACGGGACACAGAGCGTTGAAGAAGTGCATGAAGAGATACTTGCAATAACTCTTGATAAGCTGAGAGTCAAAGGCAGCATGAATATGAATCTCAATGCTTTTGTTAAGAAGAAGTGATTTTTTCTTGGTTTTTTGGAGAAACAGTAGATTTATAAATGTTTGTTACTATTATATAAGTATAGATACAATTGAATTAATAAAAATTATTGAGATGATGTAAATGGTTAAAAAATCGGTTTATGTTGCGTTGCAGGAGGATTTATCTGAAAAATCAGTATACAATCCAGAACTTGATGTTTATGTTCTTCCTAATGTAGGAGATGGTGGTGTATTGCTTGTCAAAAGTAATATATCTGATAGTACTGCATTTGAAGATCTTTTTTTCCCAAATTTAGATACTAAAGAGTTGTGTAGGATAAAATCGCAAACCGGTCGAGAATTTATGGATTCCTTTCCGAGAGGTAGTCTTACATGCGCGTCTTTTTCAGACAATCCTTCATATACTAATGCGCGCTACGTTGTGATTCCTATCTCTGTGCTTAATGAGATGGATTTCTCTGACAAATCTGATGTATATTTGAAGCTTGAAGGGGCAGGAGCTGTTAAAAGACAATCTCCTGAGCAGTGTCTGGAAGGTGAAGATATTTACAATACACTTCTTTTATATAATGAATATGGTGCAGCAGGTTCTGATTTGATAAGCAATTTTCGTAAAGTTGGAATTAAACCTGAACATCTTGAGACTGATGTTGTCCAAAAATCTGTTAAGATAAATGCTGCCGGAGATAATAACGTTGGCTGGATTATGGGAGAATCACAGCAAGATATTCGTGACTTTTTGTGGCAGTTTCACTTTTTTGATAAAATACATCTAGACCTGAGAGGCACATCTGTTGAATTAGGAACTTACAACGGTCGGTTTGGTAAAGTAGAACAGACTCTTTCAAATATTGGTAATTGGATACCTGATTATATGATGTTCGAAGACTTATACATCAATGTGACCGGCAGTAGAGTGAAGTCAGATGATGGCCTGACTGTTTTAGAGAATAGAGAGGCAAGGGAACCAAAACCTGAAGAGTGCTGGCCTGTATCTGAGGCAGGTACATCATATCTTACTCCTTTAAAATAAGGGCTTTCCTTATCTTTTATTTTATCCCTAAACAACTATTATCTTCGGTTTTGATTTTTCAAAAAGCTCTTTATTGTCAATATATCTTTGCGCAATGAGTTCAAGGCTTTCTTGTGAGTGTACATCATTGATGCCTTCAAACAATATTTCTGAATTATTTATCATTTCCTGAATTAATGGATTCTTCAATTCATGATATCTGCTGAAATCTGCATTATCTATGCAATTGCTGACCTGTTTAATCAATCCTGACAGTTCATCATCAGCACTGTTTGTATCTTTGCAAGGCATATATACAGAAATAAAATAATCACATTGATACGCGGGGAAAAAATGCATGCCTTTTAAAGGGTCTTCTATGTTTCCGTATGGCGCTCTTACATCTGTTCTGAAACCTATGACTTTCTTGCCCATAAGCTTTGCATAAGACATTTCAACTACGACGCCTTCATCTAAAGGCTCGTCAAGGTTTGCAAGTATTATGTCGCTGTTATTGACAAAGACACCCATGTCAAGATGATAGATTATATCCTGGACTGCTGAACCAATCTCTTCTTCAGGCAATTTGCCCTGAAGTGCTGTTGTCAGGTTTCCAAATTCAAACCCGTCTCTTTGAGGCATTATTATATCATAATCGTCTTCCAGCTGTTTTGCGACTGTTGCATTAAAATATGTTTCCCTTCCTGAAAAAAGAGCTGCTGCTATATATATCGTTTTTTTGTCTGTTTCATTTTTTTCCATCTATATCACAAAGTTTATTTCAAAAATGTGATTATTATAGTTTTGTTGTAAGGAATCATACAACAGAAGTGCAAAAAGGCTAAGATTTAAATCTTAACAAGAGTAAGATAATATTATGGAAACCAATCCAGAAAAAATAAGAGATATATTAAAAAGAGTCGGATTGAATGGGAATGAGGCTAAAGTATACATAACTCTTCTTAAAACCGGTTCATCAAAAGCAGGCAATATCAGCAAGAACAGCCAGATCAACAGGACCACAACATATGATGCGCTAAAACATCTTCTTGATAAGGGTCTTATAAATTATGTGGTGAAAGAGAACAGGAAATGGTTTGAAGCGAATGATCCGAAACGATTGCTGGAATACCTGAAAGAAAAAGAAGAAGAGGTGGAAAACATACTTCCTGCACTTAATAAGATGCAGTCAATGCCTAAAGAGAAACATGACATAACCCTGTATTATGGTTATAAAGGTGTAAAGACAGTCTTTATGGATATCATAAGAGAAGGATATGATAATGATGTTTTTGGTGATGAGGGATATCTTAATGATAAGCTTCCCGGATTTTCAAAATTTTTTATTAAGCAACAGGATAAGAACAAGAGAAAGACACGGCTGATAACAGGAGTAAAGGATATAGAACCGTATTCTAAAGGCACAACTTACAGGTATATGCCGCTTAAGGCATTATCTCCTGTCGCGACAAACATATACAATGACAAGATTGCGATAATAATATGGACAGATCCGCCTGAAGCGATAATTATCAAGAATAAAGAGGCTGCTGATTCATATAAAAATTATTTTGAGTTCTTGTGGAGGGCAGGGGAAAAGATTGATGTTGAGAAGTGATGATTCTGAGTAGTTTATTCCTTTATAGCAATCGGGCTTCCGCCGGCATGCCAGCTCATCCTTGGTCTCATCCTTATAGGATAAAGCCTTTCTGAGTTGTCGTCAAGGATGATGGCTGCGCCTTTTACTCTCGGCAGGTTGTCGAAATAGTCAGATATGCCGTATTTGAGATATGACTGCATTATCTGGCTTAAAGAATCTATGTCTTTTGAGCTTGTCAGCCTGTGGGATATTACAAGGTCGCATTGGCTTATCGCTTCCTGATGGAGCTTGTTTGGCATCTGTGTGGCAAGAAGAAGTGATACTCCAGGCTCACGGCCAATCTTTACCCACTGGAGCAGCGGCAGGGATGCAGCAGTCATTCCTTCCCTTGGCAGGAACTGGTGCGCTTCATCTATCAGCATCCAGGTTATCGGCATGTGGCCTCCTTTGCTTGTACCTTCCATGCTTTCTGACTCTTCCATTCTTCTTGCTTTTATTCTTGCGTTAAGTATGTGTCTTGCGAGAAGGCCGACGACAAGACTTTTTACGCTCCATCCGCCTGATGCCTGGCTGAAATGGCTGACATCAAGGATTGTTGCCTGTCCCGGTTTTATTATGTCATGAATTGATGAGCCATCATCGCTGAAGATGCCCCATTCCTGGGCTACAAGGTACCTGTTTATGAGCCCGTCTTTAGCGACATCGCTTCCTTCTTCTTTCTTTATGTTTTCTATTATCTCGTCTATGGTGTAGTTTCCTTTGTCTCTCATCTGTCTCATGACTTTCTGGAGAAGTATGCCCATCTCGCTGTCAAGCTCCAGATTAAAGCTCAGAGCCCAGTCGTCTGTGCCCAGGGTTGAGGGTTTCATGGAAAATGTGGCATCGAAAGGTATTGCATCGTCATTGTATATCTTTGTAAGGCCTTTTGGTACAGTCACCTTGACATCAAACCCTCTCGGCTTGAGCCCCCATTCGGTGAGAAGTTCTGCGTCTTTCTCGTTAGGTGTCTTCATGCTCCAGTATATGCCCATCGTGTCTATGACTATGATTCCTATATTTTTTTTGATATCTTCAGGGAGCAGCATCATCTCTTCTACAATGTTTCCCATAGAATAGGATTTTCCCTGTCCTCTCTTACCGAAAAGACCGATTATGTGCGGCCGGGCAAGGTCAATCTTCACCTGTGTTGTCACATGCGCTTCGTTTTTCTGGCCAACAATGTGCTTTGCTACATATCCTGTGCCTTTCATGCCGTATTTTTT
>JAGLUQ010000010.1 GCA_023134675.1 Candidatus Aenigmatarchaeota archaeon
TTGCTGGTCAGGGAATCTACCTGATGCCTTGTTCCGCAGAATATCAGCGACAGGCCGCTTGTTCTTTTCTTCAGCAATGACATGAGAAGGGAGAACTTGCTGTTCTGCTCTATATCGTAATATGTCTGGTTGAGCTTGCTTCTGTCAACAGTTACCTGCCCCTTGATTATTACCGGGTTTTTCAGGTATCTGTTTATCACTGTGTGCACTTTTTTTGGCATTGTGGCGCTGAAAAGCAGAGTCTGCCTTTCTTTGGGAATATTATTGATTATCTTGTCAACATCTTCTACGAATCCCATCTCAAACATCTTGTCAACCTCATCCAGAATAAGAAATCTTATGTTCCTCAGGTCTATTGTCCTTCTTCCTATGTGGTCAAGAAGTCTTCCCGGTGTTGCGACAACAATTTCTGTCCTTTTTAGGGCTTTTATCTGTTCTTCCATACCTGCGCCGCCGTATATTGCGGTTGCCTTAAGCTTCATAGGCTTTCCGAAAGTCTCGAATGTGTCTTTCACCTGCATACAAAGCTCTCTTGTCGGTGTAAGTATCAGTGTCTGAATACCTTTTCCTTGTATTATCTTGTCTATTATCGGTATGCTGAATGCTACTGTCTTTCCGGATCCCGTGACTGACTGGCCTACAATATCCTTTCCTTTCTGGATTTCAGGTATACTTTTTGCCTGTATCTCGGTCGCTTCTTCGAATCCTTCCGTCCTAACTTGTTTTAGAATGAGAGGATTAAGTCCTAAATCTTCAAATTTCATGTTTGTTCAATCCTTTTTCAACACATAGGTTTTTTTGTTTCTTTATAAAGGTTGTGTTTTTTATAAGTTCAGTTTTTAGTTATGTTTTATAAGAGTATAGTATGTTTCAGGAGAAATTCATATATTTTCCGGGCGCTTGTTTGTATATTTTAAAAGATTTCTATATTGCATGTTCTCAAACATTCTTTGTAATTGTTTCTTTTCCGGCTCGTTTGATGAAAGGTTGTTGTTTATTTTAATTGTGTATCTTATGCCTGCTCTTTTTGCTCCTAAGATGTCTGTAGAATACTGATCGCCGATTATTGCGCAGTGTTTTATATTTATACCTAATTCTTTTGCAGCATTGAGGTATGCTTGACTGAACGGTTTTCTGTTCTGTATTTTTAGTAGCCAGTCAGTCCATATACTGTTGCTGTATTTACCTGGCCATAATACATTTTCATCAACATATTCTCCAAATTTTTGAGAGACAATCTCTGATCTGTCAAAGCCGCAGTTTGTGATATATGCCAAAGTAAAATTTTCCTTTGCATTTACAAGAAATTGTTTTGCATCTTCTGTTATCTCAGTGCCGTAATGAGTGGTTATGGTGCCGTCCACATCGAGAAGGAAGGCTTTAATTCCGTTGTTTTTTAGGATTTTGAGAAAATCATCTGTGATATTATAAAAACTATCTATCTCATAGTCAGGGATGCATTTTTCTGCAAATGTCTTAAACATGCGAATCATTCGAGATGATTAACTTTTTATTTTTTCTCAATTGCTGCTATTTGCGCCAGGAACGCTTCAATCTGGAGATCTTCCGAGCCTCCCTCGACAATCCTGAACTCGTACTCGCCAAGCTTGTCTATAAGATATGCTTTCTGTTTTTCTTCAACAGGTGCGTTAAGTATCTCTTTATGGAATGCTTTTATGACATCAATTCCTGATAGCCCGCGCTCAAGCATAAGTTCTGATAGGATTTTTCTTGCGTCAAGGAACTTTTTTTCAAGTGCTAACGCTAAAATCTTCTTTACTTCCTCAGGCCTCATAGATGCTGCGACTGTGTATACTTCGTCTTTTCCTATAGTCTTTGATGTTATAGAGACTGATTGGAGAAGGTTTGTTGCCTGTCTCATGTCGCCGGAAGATACTTGGATAAGCGCGGCCATGCCGTCGTCTTTTATCTTTACGCTCTCTTCTTTTGCTATGTGCTCAAGCCTTTTTATTATGTCTTTGTCCGGTATCGGGCCGAACCTGAATATTGCGCATCTTGATTGTATAGGCGGTATTATCTTGCTTGAATAATTGCAACTTAAGATGAATCTTGTGGTTGCTGTGTATTTTTCCATTGTTCTTCTCAGCGCCTGCTGGGCGGGAGGGGTGAGAGCGTCGCACTCGTCAAGGAATATTATCTTGAATTCTGAGCCTAACGGTTTTACTCTCGCAAAATCCTTTATCTTGTTTCTGACAACATCTATGCCTCTCTCGTCTGAGGCGTTTGTCTCCATGAAATTCTGTTTCCAGTTTGCACCGTAGAGATCTTTTGCGAGGGCGATGGCGGAAGTTGTCTTGCCTATGCCTGCGGAACCTGTAAAAAGGCAGTGCGGTAAGGATTTCTCTTTGATGAATGCTTTGAGCTTGTCTACTATCTTTTCCTGGCCAACTACATCACTTAATGTTTCGGGCCTGTATTTTTCTGTCCATATTCCTATCGCCATTTTTTTCACCTGTCTTTTAAGATTATTTTGTGAGATAAATATTAAAAGGTATTTTTTTGTTGTGTGAATGTTTATATTATCTGGTGTGTTATATGTTATTTATATGAAGAAAAAAGTCAACTTAGGAAAACATACTAAGAAAAAAGAGGATAAAGAAGAATCCAGAGAGGGATATATAAAACAAAAAGGTTCAGTGGAACAAGGTAAAAATCCATTGAGTTTTGTAAATGACAAGTTAATTATAAGATTAATTACATTAATTGTTGGAATAATTACATTAATTGGAGTAATAATTGGTGTAATAGTTGGAGGCTTAGCTATATGGAACTATCTTAATCCACCTTCAATAGAGGTTATAGATTGGACTCCTATATTGATTTATAATGAAAAGGAGGTATTGAATGTATTTAATAATGTTTCTGAAACAATTTTTGAAGAAGGGATTGGTTTTGTAGTTCATGTTCAAACTGAATCTAGGCCTGTGAACCTAAAATGTTTAGAAATAACTGGAGAAATGTTGTTGACGCCAAATGAATACCTTTTTTTTGCTTCTGATGATGTTGTAGGTAGAGTTATTGATGAAATTGGAGAAGAATGGAAAGAAAAGGAACCTTATACTTCAGTCAAATGGACTGCTTGGTCAATTGATGATGAGGAATTGAAAGGACCTAGTTATAAACATATTCGTTTTATATTGATGGAACCAATGATTTATGGACAAAGAGAAATAGGTTATGAAATGCCTGTTTATGATTATGTTGGGTTTTTAGATGGTTCAAAAGAAGCGGCTATGATTAGTGGTTATTCAAACGTTGATTTTGTATTTAGAGACGGAATAAAAACAGGAAAGATTGAGTTATTTTTGAGGGTAGGAATAAAACAAGTCCAATTGCCATATTCTAAAATGAAACCCATTAAATCCTATAGCAAAGAGGAATGGGAAAGCGAGTCATTTGAGAAGCATTTTTTAAAAGGAGACATCCGAGTTAAGTGATGTAAACAAAAGAAGCGTTTGAAAAAGCACATGAAATAGAATCCGTTAAGCAAAGACAAAAGCTATCATCTCTATAATGAATTTATAACATCCATCTATTGGATTCTGTCTTTTTGCTGTGTAAATGTTTATATTATCTGGTGTGTATGTCTTGTATAAGATGCAGGTGTCTTGTCATGTATATTACTACAAGAGATAAAGGAAATCGTGTTGATACTTCTGAAGGAGAGATTATTTTTGAGATGATTGGCTGTGAGAAGAATCAGGGTGGCGCTTTAAAGCACAGTGTTGCCCATGTTGTGATTCCTTCGGGATGTTCGTCTCTCCTGCATTATCATCCTGAGGCTGAAGAGACATATTGCATATTGAAGGGTGAGGGTGAGATTGTTGTGGACGGCAAGAAATATCCTGTCAAATCCGGTGATACTGTATTTATCTCGCCTTTGGAGAAGCACCAGATATTTGCGCATGGCACTTGTGACCTGGAATTTATTGCGGTGTGTGCGCCGGCGTGGACACCTGAATGTTCTGTCTTTTTGTGATGATTTATATTTTTATTTCTGTTTGGGTTTGATGCCCGTAGTTTGTTGCGATTGGGAGTTTTATTGATTTGCTATAAAATAAGAATGATGCGAGTTGACTAGAGATTGTAGTCAACTGGAAATGAAGTCTTCAGATGTTCATCGTATTGTTATTTGGCTTCTAATCAAGAGGCACTGTGGATAAATATTTAGATATTGATCTTTTGAATTAACCACATGCATAAGTCACTAAGTTATATCCAGATACCAGATCTAAAAATACCATAAGGTGTATGTCTTATGGAAAATAATGTATTGCCAAAAGATTACATACATTTTCTTAAAGATATGAAAGAACGTATCAGACAAGCAAGAGCAAAAGCCATCATGTCTGTAAATTATGAATTGATAATGCTTTATTGGCACATAGGGAAGAGTATTATAGAAAGACAGAAAAATGATGGATGGGGAACAAAGGTCATTGAGCTATTGTCCGGAGATCTTCAAAAGACATTTCCTGAAACAAAAGGATTTTCAATAAGAAATCTTAAATACATGCGCGCACTTGCTCTTGCATATCCTGAAAAAGATATAGTGCAACAGCTTGTTGCACAAATATCATGGAGCCATAATATCCGTCTATTGGATACTGTCAAAGATAAAGATGAAAGGGAATGGTATATAAAACAGACGGCGTTGTATGGGTGGAGCCGTAATGTTATGCTCCACCAGATTGAAACTGATCTATATAGACAAAAAACAAATGCATTAAGCAACTTTAAGAAAACATTACCACAACCACAGTCAGACCTTGCGCATGAACTTATGAAGGACACATACACTTTCGATTTTTTAGGAATGAAAGAAAATATTAGTGAACGAGAACTTGAGATGACCTTGATAGAGAACATACGCGCATTTCTTCTGGAACTTGGTATGGGCTTTTCTTTTGTAGGAAGCCAATATAATCTGAAGATTGGAGGACAGGATTATTATATTGACCTGTTATTTTACCATATATCTCTTAGATGTTATCTTGTCCTTGAAATAAAGACCGGTCAATTTAAACCTGAATATGCTGGAAAGATGAATTTTTATCTTTCTGCAATTGATGAATCGTTGTGCAATAAGGATGATAATCCAAGTATTGGATTAATCCTCTGTAAAACAAAAAATCGTGTAATTGCCGAGTATGCATTAAGAGATACAAATAAACCTATGAGCATAGCATCATATAGGACCGTATTACCTACTAACCTTAAGAATAGGCTACCTGAGATTGATGTGCTTGAAAATGAACTGAATAAGATATAAATTAACTATTCTTCTTGTCGGTGGCGGAAAAGTGATTAATTCAAGAGGGATGTTGGATTAGGCACTGGCTTATTTTTCTAATACACATACGCTTGATCATATCGGTTCTTTTTGTTTTTCGGCTCCTGGATATGGTGATGTTTTTGATGATGATGTCTCTGATATTGTCCGGCTGGTTTCTTATTGAATTGCATGTTGATTAGGTGAGAAAAATGTGTTTTTTGATTAATTTGTGAGTTTTACTGTTTAAATCTTTTTCATTCTTTCGTGAGGTATGATTCTATCGTTGTATATTGTTTCTATTTTCTTGAACAACTTTTCAATAATTGGAGCGTAATTTTCAGCTGTATATACGTAAAATATAATTGGACTGAAGCTGGTGTTTGTAAATCTATCTATGTCTTTTAATTCTTCAAGCGCCAGATTTGTGTCTGAGGCAGATAGACTATATACTTGTTTTAATCCGTTCTGTATTTTTTCAATAGTTATATGAGGTATGTATCCTACTTTGTATAGTTCTTTTTCTTTGTTTAACATATTGTCAAAGGTTTTGAAAAATTCTTTGTCACCAAAAATTGGTGTGCTTCCTATTTTTTCTGAAATTGAATCTATTCTGAATTTTGGACCTGACATCTTTGAAGGAGAAATGTCAAATAATTTACAACTTTCAGTATAAAGTTCTGCTAATCTTCCATAGTTCTCTTTGTCTTTTTGAGATTCCTTGTAATCTTCACGCAAGGAGCGTAATTCATTGTTCAATCCTGCTAATTTTTCCCATTCGTAATCATACATATCTTTTATAGATTCTTCTTCAATTAGCTTATTGATCATTTCAATCAAGGCGAGACTTTCTATAGGTATTCTAACAGAATAGAAAAATTCACTTTTTAAACCTTCTATATTTTCATGCATAGGTTCCTGTACTTCCTTGACTGTCTGAAACTCATCATATATATTTTTTAGGTCATTAACATGACTTTCGATAATCCCTATTTCTGAAAAGACATGTTCATTCTCTTTTTCTTTCAGATAATCTTCAGCAATCTTTATGTTATATGAAAGAATATCTATCTTGTTTTTATTTTTTATGCTAAGCATAAGAGTTTTAAGTTCTGGAGCCAGATCATCATATAAATCCTGTTTTTCCTTAATCAAGAATTCTCTGATATTCTGCATTTTATTCCGTAAGTCTTCGTTATTCTTATTTACGTCTTTATGTTGTCTTTTTGACCAGTCCAGATATTCTTCATCTTCGCCTATAGGATTCATTTTTTTCCATTCAGCTAAAGCTTTATTGTATGCTTTTGAGGCTTCTGTAAAGTCATTGTATTTTCCAGTCAACTCTTCTGTTTTGAGCGGGCTTATAAAAAGTTTTAGTTCTACAGGTTCTGGTGGTTCTTGTTCTTCTAAAACATTATCTGTTCTTTTTCCAGGTATTTTTTGATCTGTATAATCCCATGCAGAGGGTTTTATACTTTTGCTTATGACATCTGTTTCAGAAACATTACTTGGATTGCTATTTTCTATATAATCTTGAGGGATGATTAAGTCTATATTTTGTATTAAAGTGTCAAACATTTTTATTAAGGGTGCTGTGTTTTGTTTCATGGATAATTTAATTAATTCAAATCTTTATAATATAATTACTACTTTTAAATGTTGTTTTTTATTTTTTTTTGCATATCGCACAGAAAACAATTATAAATTTTAGGATTCTTACTTGTTGTATGGCTGAAAAAGTAGCAATAATTGATGCCGGTGCGCAGTACGGTAAAGTTATAGACAGAAGAGTGCGCGAGCTGAATGTGGAGTCTGATATACTGTCTGCTGACACTTCTGCCAGGTCGCTGAAGGGTTATAGTGCTGTCATCATCTCCGGAGGACCTGAGAGCGTCTATTCAAAAGATGCGCCGAAGATTGATTCAGGTATATTTTCATTAGGCATACCTGTCCTTGGTATATGTTACGGTATGCAGAAGATGAATTATGATTTCGGCGGGACTGTAGAGAAGAAGGCAGTGAGGGAAGACGGGCAGCATGAGGTGACGGTTGAGACAGATTCACCGCTTTTTGACAGTCTTGGCAGGGATCAGGAGGTTCTTTTGACTCATGGAGACAGTATAGGTTCTGTAGCTTCCGGCTTTAGGGTGATTGCGAGTTCAGACGGTATTGTGGCAGGCATAGAGAATCCCGGCAGGAAATTATATGGGCTTCAGTTTCATCCTGAGGTTGACCTGACAGATAACGGGAAACAGATGCTGCATAATTTTTTATATAATATATCCGGGCTTTCCGGTGACTATACAATGGAAGATCGTGAGATAAAAGCGATTGAATACATACGTGATACTGTCGGAGACAAGAAAGTGCTTGTTCTTGTCAGCGGTGGTGTGGATTCCTCAGTCTGCGTGGCTCTTCTTAACAAGGCTTTGGAATTGGAAAAAGTGCATGCGCTTCATATTGACAACGGTTTTATGAGAATGGATGAAAGTCAGAAGGTTAAAGAGGCGCTTAATAATATTGATGTCAATTTGAGGGTTGTAGATGCGTCAGAGACATTCTACAATGCTACAACTATAATCGACGGGTCGGTCATCGGACCTCTCAATGAGATGACAGATCCTGAGCAGAAAAGAAAGATAATAGGGAACACTTTCATGACTGTTGCAGAAGATGCGATAAGAGAATTAGGTCTGGATCCTGAAGATGTCTATCTTGCTCAGGGGACTTTAAGGCCGGATCTTATAGAGAGCGCTTCTGAGGTTGCAAGCGGAAAGGCTGATGTCATAAAGACGCATCATAATGACACAAGCCTTGTAAGGGAGCTGAGAGAGAAAGGCAGGGTGATTGAGCCTTTGAAAGACTATCACAAGGATGAGGTCCGGGAGCTTGGCAAAAGCCTTGGCCTGCCTGATAATCTTGTCTACCGCCAGCCGTTTCCAGGTCCCGGTCTTGCGGTGAGGATAATATGTGCTGAAAAGCCTTATATGCCTGATGATTTTTTTGATGTTGATAAGTCACTGAAAAGATTCCGGACATCAGATATATCTACAGCATTGCTGCCGGTGAGGACTGTCGGTGTCCAGGGTGATGGGAGGAGCTACGGTTATCTTTGCGGCCTTAGCGGGAGGAAAGACTGGCCTGAACTTTTCAGGATTGCTAAAGATATACCCAAACAGATACATTCTGTTAACAGGGTCGTGTATGTGTTCGGTGGTGATGTTGACGGGCCGGTTGAGCAGGTAACGCCGACATACCTGACAAGATATGCGATAGAGCAGTTGCAAAAGGCAGATCGAATCGTGAATGATATTTTGCAAAATGAATATGATCTTGTGAAGAAGATAAGTCAGGTGCCTGTGATATTGTTTCCTGTGAGCTTTGGCGATGACGGGAAAAGGTCGGTAGGGATAAGGACTATAATTACAAATGATTTCATGACCGGTGTTCCTGCTGTGCCTGGGAAGGATCTGCCTGAAGAAGCTCTTGATAAGATGGTGTCTAAGATTCTTGAGATTGACGGGATTTCTCGGGTTGCTTATGATTTGACATCAAAGCCTCCTGCGACGACGGAGTGGGAATGATCTTTTTAGTTCTTGTCTATAATATCGAAATCTAACAAAGTTTTGCAATTATTTTTCTAATCAATTTATTTGGGTGGGAATTACATTTTTATATTCATTTCTATTTTTTTCAACTAATTGATATATATTATCAAATAACTTTTTGTTATAACCATTTTTTGACTTACAAACATGTTCAACTGCAAAAATTAAATTTTCAAAAGCAAGTATAATGTTTACTAAAGTTTCGTTATGAGTCTTTAAATCATATGACCATACATCTATTTTTTTCATATTAAAATTTTTTAGATGATGTTTATACTGACCAATCTTAATACGATTAAAATGAGTATATTCACACATTACTTTGTATCTTAAATCAAGATTTTGTTTACTTATATTTTGATTTATTTTTGCAAAATGTTTTCTGCTTTCTGCAATGTTTGCTAAATCTCTAAATTTACAATTCTTGCATTTTTGAGTGTCTTTATCAAATGAAGAGTCATTTGATTTTAAATCTTCGCATAATTGAAAATATTCTTTTAGTTTATTATTATCGTATAATCTGATAAAAACTAAAGAGTTCTCAAAAACTTTTCGTATAAGGATATTTGTAGTATAATAATCGCATTTTTTCAATGATTTAATACTATTTTTAAATAAATCACGACTGACTACAAATAGAGAAAGCAAGCCTACATTATTATAATCTCGATTTCCTTTGTTATTTATGTTGATTTGTAAAATAATTGGTTCAGTATTTTTTCTAAAAATGTCATTGATTCTTTCAGCAATATTGTTTAAATCATCTTTATCTTTCATAGCCATATCACAAAATAAGATTAAAAAAGAGAAATTCCTACTTTATACATCTCTTCTGAATTCCAATTAAAGATAAGAGAAGGATCATCATTATATGATTTTGATAGAAATTTCTTTAAATATATTACAGATATTTTATCGTCTCTATTTACTAAAAAGCGAAAAGTTGTTTTGAAATTAATAGCTATATCTTTATTCTTTAGTTTTAATGTGATAGAAATAGGTTCAGCTCCATATTGTATTCGGGCATTTGTTTTTCCTCTGATAACATGAATTATACCAGTAATACATTTAAACTTCTTATGGCATAATTCACATTCAATTTCCATCTCTTTATCTTGTACACCATCTTTAACATTAATTTCTTTCTTACAATATGGGCAAACAAAAGAATTATCTAAAGTTTGATTAAACATATCTTTTGTGGCTGTTAATTCTCCTTTCAAATCCTTAATTCTATCGTCAATTAACTTCGAAAATTGTTTATCATTAGTTTCTTTTTTACTTTTTTTGAGAAGTGCAAGTAACTTATTTATCATTATTTGACCTTTTTTGAAAATCGCATTTGCTTCAGTTTTAGATAATGAGCCGTCATTAAATAATTCCACAGTCTCATCACTCCATTGATGATATTCTAGTAGAGCTGATACAATAACAGATTTCAATTTTGTTTCTTTATTAATGACAATTTTGTTGCCGCATTGTTCACAAAATTTAGTGTCTATTGAGTTAAGGTGGTCACATTTAATACATATTATTGTGTTAATTTCTCCTCCAAAACTATTGTCAAGTTTCTCTCCACATTCTCTACAGAATTTGGCATTTTCAAGATTTTCTGTTTGACATTCATTACAATAAGCCATATTTAAACAATAAACTAATGATTTATATAAACTTGAGCTTTTATTACAATCCTAAATCCTCAGAAATATCCTGCATAGCTTCCCTGCTCTCGTGGACAAAGTCGTCATAAGATATGCCTGCCTTTTCGCATGTCATTATGTTATCCCTGTTGGAGCCTGCGGCGAATCCCTTTTTCTTGAATGCTTTTTTTATGGTCTTGTCTGATACGTTTTCAAGCTTCTTTTCTTTTACCATGGCGCAGGCGATGATAAGGCCGGTCATGGCGTCAGCCGCAAGAAGGCACCAGTCCATCTTTGATTCTGGCATTACATCTGTATGTTCAAAGTTGTGGGCGAGAATTGAGTGGAGTATGTCTTTGTCAATGCCTTTGCCTTCAAGTATCTTTACTGCTTCAGGTCCGTGCTTTTCAGGCGTTTCTTTTGTGCCCTCAAAGTCTATGTCATGGAGTAATCCGCATAATCCCCATCTTTCTTTGTCTTCGCCTGTCTTTTCTGCTATCCTTTTCATTATAGCTTCTGTGGCAAGCATGTGGTTGATGAGAAATGGGCCTTTGACATTCTCTTTTATCAGGCTGAGTGCGTCGTCTCTTTGCATGGGATGTTTTTGTCTGTGATTATTTAAGTGTTTTTCGGGCAAATCTTATAAATTCCGTTCTGCCATTAAATGTTATGATAGAAGTTGAGGTAAGAGCAAGAGTTGATAGTCTTGATGATGTCAGGAAGATTCTTGATAATATGGGAGCAAAGCTTGTCAAATCTTCGACACAGGTGGACAAGGTATTCGAGCTTGATAAGTTCTTAGATTCTGAGCATAGGGTTCTTGAGGGCGGTATAATTGCAAGGATAAGGCAGGATGACGGCAAGACAAAAGTGCAGTTTAAGGAGATTTCAAGAACTGACGGTGCCGGCATGGAACTTTCATCTGAGGTGGGCGATATATCTTTGGCTGTTGAGTTTTTGGAAAAGCTTGATTTTAAGGAATGTTTTACTTCCCGCAAAAAGAGGGATAAATATTCTTATGACGGCTTTATCATATGCCTTGATGATGTTGAATTGCTTGGAACATTTATCGAGGTTGAGAAGATGGTGGATTCTTCCGACCTTAAGGAGAAGACTAAAGAGGACTGCATAAGATTGCTTGAGAAGATAGCTCCCTCTTTAGAGATTGAGAAAAGAAAATATGGTGATCTGATGCAGGATATTATCAATGGGGAGACCAATTAGGTCTTTACTTTCCAAGATCTGGATTATTGCAATATAAGTTTTTAAGATTAATTATTTTTCTATAAAATTGGGGTGGATTCATAATTTCTGTTTTCTCATCAAAGCCTTCGAAACCAATTAGGCAGTTATCAATTGTTGTATTTGATATCATCCTTATAATATTCTCTCCTAAGTCAAAAAATCTTTCGTCAAGAGATCCGGAGGTTCCGTCGTGATAGCTCAAATATCCTAATATTTCAAAATCATCAAGCCTTGTATCATGCAGATTATCATCTATTTCTTCTCCATATATTGGAGATAAATGTAGATTTATTTGACCTTTCGAGCTATATCCTACTAGGAAATCAATACTTTTTATACCCTCATAAATCCATTTTTTATCAAAAAACTTTTCTATCTGTTTAGGTCTTGCATTCTCAAGTTTAAATTCATTATTCAATCCATATCTCCGACTATTTATCATCACATCAACATCATTTGTATCTAATACTGTTGTAATGCTCTCTGCGTATGATAATTCATCATTAATAATTTTTTTGATTATTTCTTCATCTGGAGGAAATTCACTTTTTTTTAAGTATATTGTAAGCATGATTGGTTCAGAACTCATATTATCATTTATGTATAGATTTCTAATTTTTAAAAAGTTATTATCACTTTTCAATTATTATTTTTAAATTTTTATAGAATAAATCCTATTTTCTGGTCTTTACAAGAGCTTTCCTGAATGCGGGCGGTACAAGCACATTGACTATCAGTACCATTAGGATAAGGCTTGAGACTATCATGTCTGCGTGAGGCAAAATATTAGGTGATTCCATAGCAATATTTTTTATTATGTGAACCATCACAAGAGTTACGCTTCCTTTGGCAATAATTCCTATCCCTATTGCATTGCCTTCTTTTATGTTATGCGTACCTGCGACGACAGCTCCTATAATGCCGCCTATGTATTTGCTCAGGATTGCTACAACAAGAAGAGCTATTGTGAAATAAGGATTGATAAGGATGCCTGAAAGTGAGATTGATGCTCCTATCAAGACGAAAAATATAGGTGTCATGAAACCTTCTGCAAATGATCTTATATCGTCTTCAAATATCTTTTTGCTCCTCTTCTTTTTCATGTAATGGTTAAGAGAAAGGCCTGCGATGAATGCGCCTATCAGGGCATGCAGCCCGAAATATTCAGCCACACCAGCAAAGGAGATGATAAGGATTATTGATATTGCGAAAGTGGATTCAATGCTTTTCATCTTTGTCGCATATTTCATTATTACCGGGAATATATAATATCCGAAAATTATTGACATGAGAAAGAAAAGAGCAAGCCTCATGAAGTGAAGGTCAAATGCTCCAAGCGATTCAATCACAGATGTGTATCCTAAAGCGCTGATGAGCGCTGTCATAGTGAACAGGCTTATTATCTCGTTCAGCACGCCTGCTGTTATGAGAGTCTCTCCTATCTTTTTTCTCATGCAGCCTATCTGCTCAAGCATTTCTATTGATATTATGGATGCTGTAATTGATATGGCCACGCCTATCATTGCGGCCTCAAAGATGTTCATGCCGAAAAGAAGGCCCAGAGCAATGCCTGTCCCTAGCGGGATCAATGAGCCGAAGATGGCGACCATTGAAGCTGTGCCTGTTATTGTCTTTAAGTCTTTTAGGTTGACTTCAAGACCTGCAAGCACCATGAGGAACATGACACCTAAAAGGCCGAAGAACTCAAGAATGCTGCTGCTCACCAGAACATTCAGGAATGCAGGGCCGAGAAGCACTCCTGTAAGAATGTTGCCTATCATTGCCGGCTGGTTTAGCCTTGCCGCAATCTCTTCAAATACTCTTGAGACTATCAGTATCAATGCGAGCAAGAATAGGATGTTGTACTGCATAGGTATTATATTATCTCTGGTTGGGATATATAGTTTTTTGTGTTTTGAATATCATATCTGTTTGAGTATGTGAAGATGGTAAAACTTAAATGTATTGAACGCGAGTAATAAAGTATGGTCTATGAAGCTGTCCCATTGACTAAACAGGAATGTTATGGACTTCTTGTCAAAAG
>JAGLUQ010000100.1 GCA_023134675.1 Candidatus Aenigmatarchaeota archaeon
GCCGTTATTTGTATTTTAGATAAATATTCTAAGATGTATATTACAAAAATAGTTTTATTAGAAGCAGAAAAATATTTTGACAAAGAAAATCTAGAAATAATTGTTAAAACCAAAAGGAAAAAAACAAAAGAATCAAAGTGACACTTCAACTTTTCTTCCCTTGAAATCCACAGACTCTTTCTTTTTTCCTTCCGGCTTTCCTATGACCACTTTGGAGTTTGTCTCTTTTGCGATGACTTTTTTGTAAGTGTTCATTGTCTTGTCCTCGCCGGAAAGCCAGACTTCTGCTTTTTCTGAAACATCAAGGCTTTTTTCCTTTCGCATGACCTGGATCTGCCTTATGACTTCCCTTGCAAGGCTTTCATCTTCCAGCTCCGGTGTCCTTTCAGTGTCAAGATAGACTGAGCCGCCGTCAAAGGACTGGCCGGTGAGGCCTTCGGGAATCTTTTCTTCAATCTTGAGCATTGTTGAGTCTATCCTGAATCCGTCAATAGTTACCGGGCCTTTAACTATCTTGTCTTTCAGAGTTTCAGGGTCCTGTGAGGATATTGCCTTGACAACCTTTCCCGCATCTTTGCCGAACTTAGGGCCAAGGACTGCGAAATTGGGCTTGACTTCTATATCAAGGTCCATGTCGCCGAAGATGACCTCTTTTGAGTTGCAGAGGGATTCCATCAGGTATCCCAGGTCTTTGACTGATGTCTTTATGTCTTTTCCGCCGGCAAGCTTGACTGACTTTACAGGCCATCTGAGCCTTATGCCTGCGTCCTGCCTCAGGGCAGATACTGCTTCTACAACCTGATCCACTATGTGCATTGATGTCTCAAGCTTTGCGTCTATTATCGTGGTGTCAGGTACAGGATAGCTTAGCATATGGACTGAATCTACTTTTCCTGTCTTTTTGAAAAGCTCAAGGTATATCTTCTCTGTCATGAACGGGCATATCGGTGCAAGCATCCTTATGGTCGTGTCCAGGACATTGAGTATGGTGTATGAGGCTCCTGCGGAAAGGGTTGTGCCTTCTATATTCTCCTTTGCTATCTTCATGTACCATCTTGAGAAGTCGTTTATTATCAGCTCTACTGTCTTTCTTCCGGCGAAATGGAACCTGAAATTCTCCAGGTCGTCTGTGACTTCCTTTACTGTGGTGTTGAGTCTTGACAGCATCCACCTGTCCTCTATCTTCAGGTCTTTCGGTTTCTTTGAGACAAGTGATGAGTCTACCTTATACATCTGTATGAAGTTGACTGTGTTGGCAAGGATGTTCATGAACCTGAAAAGCTCTTTGGCTCCTTTAAGGCTGAACTTCTGCGTGTCCCAAGGAGCTATATTGAAGCAGTTATACAGACGGAGTATGTCTGAGCCCAATTCTTTTTCGCATGTCTCTGCCGAGATTACATTGCCTATGGATTTTGACATCTTGACACCTTTCTCGTCAAGGGTCCAGCCGTTAAGGCCTGCTGTCCTGTATGGAGTCTTGCCGAATGTTGCGTGGCCCATGAAAAGCATTGCGTAGAACCAGCCTCTTATCTGGTCTGTAGATTCATCCACAAGGTCGACCGGCCATAGCTTATCGAAAAGGCCTTTGTCGTGGTGCGGGTAGCCGACAGATGCCCAGGGTCCTATGCCTGACTCAACCCATATGTTTATTATGTCCGGTATTCTCTGCATGTCTTTTCCGCAGCTGCATCTTATCTTTACCTTGTCTACGACATGCTTGTGAAGATCGTCAAGCTTTACCTTGTTTGTCATCTCTTTTTCAAGTTCTGCTTTTCCGCCTATGGCTTTTTTTGCGCCGCAGGAGCTGCAGGACCAGACAGGTATCGGTATGCCCCAGTATCTCTGCTGCGAGACGCACCAGTCTGTGGCGTCGGCCACCCAGTTTTCCATCCTTTCTTTTGCGAAGGGCGGGAGCCAGTTGACTTTTTTGTTGCCTTTGAGCATCTTGTCCTTTATCGTGTCTATCTTGAAGAACCACTGGTTTGATAGTCTGTATACTAAAGGTGACTTGCATCTCCAGCACAGAGGGTATGAATGTGTAATGTTTTCAAAATGGAAAAGGCGGTTGGTTGTCTTTAGAAGTTCTACTATGTGCTTATCTGCGTCTTTTACGAACATGCCTTCAAAGCCGGTGCCTTCCGTGAGACATCCTGCATCGTCTACAGGAGATAATATGGGAAGATTGTAATGCTCGCCTATCTTGTTGTCTTCCGCCCCGTGACCGGGTGCGCAGTGGACTATGCCTGTGCCTGCGTCCATGGTGACTAAGTGGCCGAATTTCTCGTCGCCTGATATGTCTTCCGTTATTCCTTTCTTTGCCTGCACCTTGGATGCTACTGTCTTTTTCAGTATGGGTATGGAAAGGATTACCTTATGGGCATTGAGCTCTTTG
This sequence comes from Candidatus Aenigmatarchaeota archaeon, assembly GCA_023134675.1. GTDB lineage: Archaea > EX4484-52 > EX4484-52 > EX4484-52 > GLR71 > GLR71. The sequence continues at coordinate 2,393 of JAGLUQ010000100.1, forward strand.
TCTACATCTTTTTGTACAGGTATGTCAAGGAGGGGCTCATATCTCAGGTTCTCAAGCTTTTTTCCTTTCATCTTTTCTATGATCTTGTAATTGTCTGTCTTCCTTTTTTTCATGACTGTGTCTAAAAGCTTTTCTGCGAGTATGAAAGTCTCTTTTCCTGCCTTGACCCTGACATATGTCTCGTCGGGATGGACCACAAGAGCTATGTTTGCCGGAAGTGTCCATGGCGTTGTTGTCCATGCCAGGAAGTATTCGTCTTTCTTTCCTCTTACAGGTAATTTTATGTATATTGCCGGGTCTGTGACATCTTTGTATGAGTCTGTGGCCTCGTACCCGGATATTGCTGTCTGGCAGTGCGGGCACCAGAATATCGGCTTTTTTCCTTCTACCATCAGGCCTTTTTCGTAAAGGGTCTTTATTGTCCACCAGCCGGATTCTATATAGTTGTTGTCGTAAGTGAGATAAGGTTTCACCCAGCCTTTCCAGACACCTACCTGCTTGTAGAAATCCATCCACTCGTTAAGGTTTGATGTTGCAAATTTTCTGCATTCTTTTATGAACTTGTCTACACCTATCTTTTCTATATCCTGCTTGGATGTTATGCCAAGATCTTTTTCTACTTTATTTTCAATCGGGAGGCCGTGGCAGTCAAAGCCTGGCTGGAACCAGACAGAATGGCCCTGCATGTATTTGAACCTGCCCCAGACATCCTTGAAGACCATTGTCATCACATGGCCTGCGTGAGGGAGACCGTTGGCGTATGGCGGGCCGTCAAGAAGGTAGAATTTCTTCCTGTCTTTTGTGGGCCTGAACTCTGTTATCTTCTCTGCTATCTTCTTTTTTTTCCAGTAGTCCTGGATCTCTTTGTCAATCTTCAGATGATCATATTCCATAATTTCGCACCTTAAAAGTGTTTGGTCCTTTACAGCCTTGCGCATATGCTACTGGCTGTTTGGGTGAAAAGTTTTTTATATTATTGGTTGATTCCTGAGAAAAATAGTCATGTCTGGTTGATATCTGTTTACCGGACAATAAAGCATTCACCGTTCATGCGAACCAAGATTAGTTGGGTGTTTATTTTTATAAAGGTTTTTGGTGTTGGTGTGTTTCTATGGTTCTGTAAAAGTTTATATGGTTTCTTAAGTAACCATATGGTTTCCGAAAAGTTTAATATCAAAAAGTAGATTTAAAAAGTTTATTTTACTTAACAAGCCCTATGATAAAGCTATATATTGTCAGCATGGTCCCGGGAGACAGTTATACTTTTGAGGCATTGCGCGAAATCAAAAGAACATTGAATCCCAGCATAATCGGTGTTGAAGAGACGCAGGATGATATAGATATGTTGATGAATCCTGCATATAGCGACGAATATGTCAGAGAAAGAGAAAAATATTTCAAAGAAAATCATCAGGATGCTAATGACAAAACTCTTAAAGACCTGCTGGCAGATGAGATCTGCTTCTGCAAGCAACTGAATCGTTACAGATTTGATGGAATAAGTATATTGGGTCTTGATGACGCGGATTTTGACAGTTCCGGGTTTGAAGATGCTGAAGGTATTTATTTTGAAAGTAAAGGCAGGCTTATTTCCAGTATATTGTCTTTAGAGCCTGAACAGGCAAAAGAGCTGATCCAGGCAGAGTATGATGCTGTTCTTAAAGGTTATTGTGCTGAAGAGCTAAGACCGTATTTTGTTGTGTCTGATTCTGAGCAGTTGATGGAATATTATGAGGCGCGCGACAGGGATACTGCTGAAAGATTGAAAGAACTTGTCGTGGAAGAGAGCAGCAGAGACGGTTCTGACGAGAGTGTGATTGTATACTTATGCAATATATCGCATTTTGATGGAGGGTACCAGAACCTTGTCAAGAATCTTGAAGACCTTGATCAGGATATTATGCGGATGTGCGATTTCTTGTGATAGTTCCTGCAA
>JAGLUQ010000101.1 GCA_023134675.1 Candidatus Aenigmatarchaeota archaeon
ATATATTAAAAGTTAATCTGACAGATACAAACAGTTATTACGGAGAAAATCAGACAACATTTGTGGTTGATGGAACACTGCCTACAATAACTTTCATCGACTCAACAACACAGACAGGAACTTACTCGCAAGATTATGTAGAAGCAAATGTGACGGCAACAGATGACAATATGGCAGATGTAACAATTTACCTCTACAATACAACTGGATTAGTGCAAAGCTACACAAACTCAATAGGATTCTTCCATAATTTCACAAACCTGGATGATGAAACCTACTACCTGAACGCAACAGTAAATGACACGGCAGGTAACATAAACCAGACAGAGACCAGAACGATAATCATTGATACTACAAATCCTCAAATCTTCTACAACCCAAACACAGACAACGATGGAACTTATGACAGAAACTGGACATTTATAAATATAACAGCAAGCGATACAAACAAAGATACTGTATTGTTTGAATGGAATGGAACTAATGAAACTTTTGATGATAATGATGGGAATTATTACTGGGAAAATAAAACCGGGCTTCCAGATGGAACCTATACAATAAAAGTATATGTAAATGACACTTTAGGGCATATTAACCAGACAGAAACCAGAACGATAACTGTTGATACAATTCCTCCAGAAATAATAATGCTATCTCCTGAAAATGCAACGTCTCTTCCTGCAGGCACAACACAAGCATACATAGATATCACGACTGACAAGAACGCAACCTGCCGATACAATACAACAGATTCCGGCTATGAGAATTCTACTGACTTTACAACCACCGGAAACCAGGACCATTCTTTCCTTTACACAGGACTTTCTGACGGAAACACATACAACCTATATTACTGGTGCAATGATTCTTATGGCAAAATAAACACAAACTCAACACATCATACATTTTCAGTATCATCTCAGAGTGCATACTGTGGCGACGGAATATGCAACAACGGCGAGACATGCTCTACATGTTCATCTGACTGCGGCTCTTGTTCTTCAGGTGGCGGTTCTCATCAAATTCCGCAAGATGACCAGGGGGAAGATGAGGATAATGGGACTGATGAGGATGATGAAAGAGATTATGATGAGATTTCTGACCTGACAGATGATGACTTAAACCAGACCTTGCAGCAGGATGATAAGGATGATGGAAATAAGATTGAGATCAATGAGACTGTTGCGCGTGAGTATATTGAATCTGTTGAGGCTTTATTGTCCGGATTAAGAGGAAAAGGCTATAAAGTGATAGATGAAGCTGCCGAAGTGATATCTCTTGCTTGGGATGCTTTAGAAGATGGCAGCTATGAAGAGGCATATGATCTGGCAAGAAAAGCTGAGAATATGCTGCCTGAGCAGGATACAGGGATTGCCGGTGATGATACATTAACAGGATATGCAGGATTGTTTCCAGCCCTATTTGCGCTTTTATTGATTGCTCTTCTTGCTCTTGGAGCGTATTTGTGGCTTAAGAGGCGGGATGCTGCAGGATCTGAAGCTGTCGCTGGTGATGGTGGTATAGATAATGCTGTTGAGCCGGCGCCTGCGGCAGGCAGAAGTGGTGAATTGATTCCTGCGTATGCGAGTGATGCTGAGGGGGTACAAGATGTTGTTGATAAGCCTGCTGAAAAAAGAGATACTCCTCTCTCAAACCCGGATGATACTATGGATCTGAAATCGCTTGTTGAACGTATGGCTGTGATTGAGCGTGACGAACAGGAGATTAGCCATAAGCTTGATGTTGTTAAAAATTTAATATCTGGCTCGATAAATTACTTAAAGAGAAAGTGAATGTATCTTTAATATTTAATATCTATCCGATAAGCATCTTTTCATCAACAGGAAGTTCTTGATAGGGATAATCTCTTATTGTCTGTATCTCTTCTGTTTTTAAGCAAACCCAAGGGATGTGAAGAGTGCTTGCATCACCTAACATTCTTTGTAGATTTATTCCTTCAAGCGTTTCAGGCAGATCACGATTATTGTTGACCTTTATGAGTTCTGTGCCATTGGCGCTCGGATATTGGTTTATAGGAATGAGGGAATCGTCTTTTGGTAAAAGGAATTTATGGTAAGGTGATCTGCATATGAAGAATATATCTTCATCGTTATACTCCATTCGCATCACAACCGTTTTTGGTTCAATTTTTGCTATTCTTTTTATATTTCTGATATCATACCTCTTAATATTATATTTAGTTTCTGTGTAATTCCAATTATTTTCTATTATCCTTTCTCCTATGCTCAGGAACCTGTCAACAATAATCCATTCATTTTCCTGCATGTCATGCGAAAAATCATTAGTTGCATCTATCAGATGTTTTAATGAAACAGTATGTACAGGTCCGGGGGTGTGGCAGGATACAAAGTCATCAACAAAGCCATATTCAAGAGTGAATTCCGTATGTCCAAAATCCGGATTAAGCTCTCTTTTTTGCCATTTACTAAAGAAATCTTCAACTTCTTTTGGATCTATCATCTCTTTAATTTTAAGATCTTCTATTCCTAGAACGAAGTTGTTGTTATTCTTGTGTCTTTTAAATATATAAGCCCAATCATCAAGACCATATCTTTTGATTATCTTGTCCGGTTCATCCTCGTCTTCCGGACTATAATAGGTGCTATCGATTGCATAAGGTATATTTCTTGCTTTTATCTGATTGCTGTCTTCCAGAGACTGATATATACTGTGTATTTTTTGGAATATTATAGCATATTCTTTTTGGATATCTTTGCTTTCTGATATGATAGAGACTGAATTTGGATGAAACATCTTTGAAAGCTCACGATATGCTGCATATATCTCTTTTTGTGTATAAGAAGTTCTTATTGGACTGAAATCATTAGTTATTATTCCGGAAAGTATTGGATTATCATCTATCTTTTCTTTCTTGAAATTGTCTTTTATATATTGTTCTACATTTATTTCAGACATAATTTTTTGTTTTTATGTGAATATTTATAAAATTACGTTTCTGTGATTATTTTTAGTTACATAATCTTTTCAGAAAAACCATATATATATATATTATGAATATATAGAATACAAGAATATATACAATATGTTAAAAACATTGCAATAAACTACGACCCCACGCAAACATTTATAAAGGTAATGGAGAAAAATAAACTGTTCAACGTTGGCTTGAGAACCTCATGCTATTACTTTAGGATTATAGTGTTCTTTTAACATACCACTTTGAACTCATGAGGCAGTATCTTTCACAGATATTTTTCACAAAAGGTAATAATTATGGGAAGAGTCCATCATCCGAGGAGAGGATCGCTCGCATTCAGGCCTAAGTCTAGGGCAAGAAGGATATATCCTACAATGAAGACTCTTCCGGAAACTTTAGATGTCAAGATACAGGAGTTCGCAGGTTACAAAGTAGGTATGACGCATATAATTATGGTCGATAACAGGAAAGGGTCTGTGACATACAACCAGGAGATATCTGTCCCTGTAACTGTCCTTGAATGTCCAAAGCTCAAGGTTGTCGGCATGAGGACATATTCAAGAGATGCTTACGGACTTAAGGCAATTGCTGAGTCATGGGCTGTTGACAAAGATTCCAAAGATATAAGCCGTGCTGGTGTACATACTGAAAAGGCAAAATCAAAAGATCTCAAGAAAGATGCAGAATCTGTTTCAGAAGTTCGCCTGATTGTTCATACAAGACCAAAAGATACCGGTGTATCTAAGAAGACTCCTGAAGTGTTTGAAGTTACAGTCTCAGGCAAGGATGCTGAAGAGAAGCTTAAGCTTGCTGAGGAAAAGATTGGCAAGGATATAGATGTCTCTGAGATATTCAAGGCAGGCGACATGATAGATGTCCTCTCTGTCACTAAAGCGAAAGGCTTTTCAGGGCAGGTCAAAAGGTATGGTGTCAAGCTTCTTGCAAAGAAGTCTGAGAAAGTAAAGAGGAAGCCTGGAAATCTTGGGCCGTTCCATCCACATAAGACAAGCTGGACAGTTGCTCAGGCAGGAAATCTCGGTTATAATAACAGGACAGAGCTCAATAAGATGATTGTTAAGATAGGCGAGAATGATGTTGACCTTAAAGGCGGTTGGCTTAATTATGGTCTTGTGAAGTCAAGCTATGTTATGGTCAAGGGATCTGTTCCCGGATCTTCAAAGAGGCTTATTAGATTTAGGGCACCGGTGAGGCCGCATAGCTGTTCTTATGATGACCCACAGATAACTTATGTTTCACTTGAAAGCAAGCAGGGTATTTGAATATGAAAGCAAGCATAATATCTATTGAAGGCAGGAAAGG
>JAGLUQ010000102.1 GCA_023134675.1 Candidatus Aenigmatarchaeota archaeon
AAGAAACGGTATAGCAAAAAAAGGTCTTGCCCATGCAGTTACATAAGAATTTGATTTATTCATGAGATTCTTCGCATATACATTCATCACGGCGTTAAGAACAGCAGCCAGTATAGCAAAAAGAAACCACAACATGGGATAAGTTACATATAAAACTATAAAAACCTAAGAAATCACAGTTTCATCAAAGCCCAAAAAAAGCAAACATATAAATGTTTCGCCCAAAAAGAATAATACTGTTTATAACTAAAACATGATTTTAAGGTGATACAAATTAAGATAAGCGAACTGTCTGTAGGATCCAGCGACGTTTCTATTGAAGGAACAATTGTCGAGAAAGGCGAAGTAAGAGAAGTCAACACACGATTTGGCTCAAAGAAAGTATGCGATTTCTCCATTGAAGACGACTCAGGTAAGATAAAATTCAGCCTTTGGGAAGAATCGATAGAGACTGCAAAAGAAGGCGACAAGGTTTCTGTTGCAGGCGCATATGTGACTGAATGGAACGGCACACTTCAATTGAACATACCAAGAAACGGAACTTTTGAAGTCAAGAAATAATTCTTTATTTTCTTTTTTATTGTATTTGGACTAAACCCCATCTATTTTTCTTCTTTTAGATCAATATCCTAAACAAGATTATAGAAAAAATGTAGAACTCTCAACCCTTAAAAACGCCCCAGCCGATTAAACGCCATCTTGAGTTTATCTGCTTTGACAATACAACCTTATCTCCAGCTTCTATACAGACAGGTCTTTTAAGCTTGAACTTAGACACCTTCCCAGGCGCCACACAGACACCAATACTCTTCTGGGTGCCGGCATTCATCAACAGGACATCATTCTGCATTATATTTAAATCAGAACCGCTTTCAGACCCGGCCGCTTTCTCTAAAAGATTTATATCAAGAGATATTTCATCTCTTAACGGTGGAAGAGTTCCTGGCCTGCCTGCGACCATGCTTGCAAGAATATCAGATTTTGTCATAGAAGGATCAAGAGATGTACCAATAGCAAGAAGACCACCCGGCTTTCCTGTCTTGACCTTGTGCGACCCCTGATTAATAGACTCTATCTTAGCCTTCATAGGAATCCATTTATTGTTCTCATTAATTCCCGGGCATATCTCAATCTCATCGCCGACAGACAGCACACCTTCCACAAGACCGCCGCCTATGATACCGCCGACAAGACTCTTTATCTCTGTCCCGGGCCTGTTGACATCAAAACTTCTTGCCACAAGCATTTTAGGATTCTTCATCTCATCTCTTTTAGGCGTCTTTATAGCATCCTCAATTGTCTTGAATATCATGCCTATATTTACCCTGTGGATTGCAGATACAGGAACTATAGGTGCATTCTCAGCGACACTGCCCTTAACAAATTTCTTTATCTCTTTATAATTAGCAAGAGCCTCTTCCTTAGAGACAAGATCAATCTTGTTCTGGATAATTATTATGTTCTTTATGCCTCCAATATTCAATGCTGCAAGATGCTCGGCAGTCTGCGGCTGCGGGCATTTCTCGTTGGCTGCAACAAGAAGCAGGGCGCCGTCCATGAGTGCCGACCCTGTAAGCACTGTCGCTATGAGAGTCTCATGCCCTGGCACATCAACAAAAGATACAGTCCTCAACACCTTCGTATCTGAACCGCAATGAAAACACTTGTCAAAAGTGGAATAGGAAAGATTAGCTTCACATTTAGGACACTTACGCAGTGTCACATCAGCATAGCCAAGACGTATCGTGATGCCACGCTTAAGCTCTTCTGAATGCTCATCTGTGAACTTGCCTGTAAGCGCACTCGCTAGAGTTGTCTTGCCGTGGTCTACATGACCCACAATACCTATATTGACTTCCGGAATATATTGAGAATCATCTTTTGACATAACAGTTACCCTAAATCTGACAAAGATAATAGAAGTGAAACCTTTAAAAGAGTTATTGTTGCAAGATACATAAAAATGCAGGGAGATACCTAACCATTTATAAAGTTTTATTTATAAAAGGTTTATAAACACTTTATAAATGAACTATATCGGCGATGCATTATGTATGACAACAGACCTTTGAACCAACTCGATACTTTCGAGAACAAGAAGGTTGAAATCCTTCTCAAGAACAGCAACAAGATTACAGGCACGATGAAAGCTTATGACCTTAACCTAAACCTGCATCTTGAGGACGCAGAAGAGACAGACGCAGAGTCAAAGATAAAGCTTGGTTCTGTGCTTCTCAGAGGCAGCATGATAATAAATATAAATGAGATTAAGTAAAATTGGGGGTTTTATAATATGGCAAAAGATACAAAAATAACAAACTGTGTAGTCTCATGTGATACTCATTCAAAGTTTGTACTGGAGCAGCTTGCTGCAAAACTTACTGACGCTGAATATGCGCCCGAGTCATTCCCAGGCCTTGTATACAGAGTAGCAAAACCTAAAGCAAGCGTCCTAGTATTCAGCACAGGAAAGCTTATCTGTTCAGGCACAAAATCTCTTGATGAAGCTAAAAGCGCCGTGAAAGCAGCTTTGAAAAACTTCAGAGAAATAGGCATGACAATATCAGACAAGCTTAACACAGAAGTCGTGAATATAGTAGCGTCATCCGATCTTGGGTCGCCTATAGAGCTCAACAACATAATATTCAATCTTGACAACTGCGAATACGAGCCGGAACAGTTCCCGGGCGTGGTCCACAGGATAGAGACACCAAAGACCGTATTCCTGATATTCAGCTCAGGCAAGATTGTAATAACCGGAGCAAAATCCGTAAAACATCTTGAAGACGCAATTCTGGTGCTTGAGAAAGAGCTTAGAGACATAAAAGTGTTGTAATATTTTACTTTATTACACACATTTTTCTATCTTTGTATTATTTCATCACATAACAAAGGTATTTTTCCCTCTTTAAACACATCAGTCCACCCATCACATTTTACAAGCTTGTCATAAAATTCTCTTGCATTTGAACATGACTTGTTGCGGCATACACTATATACATTTGATAAGTCCCTATTATCAACTTCATAAGCAAGACACGCAGCAGACAGTACAATAAAACCGGAAGCAAAACCCTTTACCTTAATGTATGAATTTAGGAAGAAAGATTCATCATTATTATAAAGAAACTCAAACATCTCATAAGCTTTTTCGGCAACATCTTTATCAGCATAAGATTTTATTAGATGTTCAACTTCTAAAAAATCAAAGCTTTTATGCTCCAAATCCCATAAATAAGTACTCATAAGAAACAAATATCATTAAAGACAAAACATTAAAAATCTTTCACAAAATCAGTCAAGCATCTGGAAGACGCAATCAAAGCACTTGAGAAAAAACAAGGTGACACAGAATCCGCCATAAGAAAAATACCTATAATATTATAAAGTATTAACTAAATAGTAATTACTATGGAACGAGTTACATTGTTACCATGTTATCATAGATCCACATATCCTGGATATAGCAGTGGTCATGGATATATAGAAAATCTAAGTCATTATATAGAGGACGGTAGACCGCTTAGTAAACAAGATCCAGATGTTTTAATTGCTGAAGGGTTGGTATTTGATATTGAAAGGCTAGTTTCTTGGGATAAAGAGTATAATCTTGAACAATTTCAGTATTCCATGATGATTGATGGATATTACCCATTAAGTTTCTGGCCATGGCTTCGTAAAAAGAGCCACCCGACAAAAGAAGAATTCGTTGAAATAGCTTCTCAATTACCTGATTTCGCTATAGACGAAAAATTTAGTAATAGAACAGAAATACCACAATACAGAAATTCTGATAATAACATTTTTATTAATTATCGGTTATTTACATCCAATAGTGTACTAAAAAGAGGAAAAGACCAAATATGTATTGGTGTTATACGAAAAGAACCGACATCAGATCTTGATATTATAACAAACGAAATTGTTCCTTACGCCGTTGAATTATTTAACCAATTAAGTCCTACAAGAAAATTAGATAAGGATATTGTAGAAAAATCAATAAAATTTGCCCATGAAAATGATAAAATTCTTCCAAAATGCAGAATTAATGGGAAATTATGACCCCAAAAGCGGATTGAATCAAACCCAAAAAACATCACCTAAAATCAAACAGCCTCCTCTGGCACCGATAGTCCTTCAAAAGGCTGCTTTCTGCCCGATAAACAGAAAAATCCAGCCTAAGCCTGCTTTTCATATGCATTAGAGCAGCTTCCAGAGAATCAAAAGCGACAGGCTCTT
>JAGLUQ010000103.1 GCA_023134675.1 Candidatus Aenigmatarchaeota archaeon
GAATCATGAACCTGCACTTCTACGCAAGAATCCACCAGGTCATGATATCAAACCCGGGCGTCATCCCAAGAGAATTTGAGTCAAAATATCCATTCCAGTCCTATGACTGGCCCGAATGGGAAGAGACAGAAGATATCAAGAAACGATACATAGAAGTCACGCAGAAGCGGATAGAAAACTACCTCAAAGCACATAGATACAAAAAATGCCTCTGCTATTTCAAGCCGGATTCGGAAAGCTACATCGCATTAAAAAATGCCTGCAAAAAACTGGACATAAAACTGGTTTCCCTTTTCGACAGCAACATATATGAAGATAAGGAAACAAAGACTAATTCTCTTATCGAAAGGAAAGCACTAGATATAATGGTCGCCCGCCTAAAAAAAGAGATGGTAAAAGTTTGATTCTTATGAGACATAACGACAGGATACGCAGGTTAAGGGAACTTATGCTTGACAAAAGGCTTGATGCTGTCCTGATACCCTCTTTTGACCACAGCTCGCCCAATCTTTACTACTTCACAGAATACGAGGACAATGGCCCTAACTTCCACATAGTCACCCAGGATGAGGAAAGGCTTATCACATGGGATTACCTCAGGGCGAAAAAAGAATCACAAGTCAAAGACTGCACAAGCATACTGGATACAAAGATATCTGATTTCCTGAAAAGGCGCGGCCTGAAAAACAAGAAGATAGGCATTGACGGAAACATAAGATACACATTCATACTTCAGCTAAAAAAAATATTGCCCGAACTTATCCTTGAAGACATAAGGGATGACCTGATGAATATAAGATCTATAAAAGAAGACCAGGAAATTGAACACATAAGGAACGCGTGCCTGGTCTCAGACAGGATACTCAGAGAGATAAAGAACAGCAGCATGACACAAAACGATATCCTGTTGAAGCACGAGATAAACAGGAAGATAGTAAACGCAGGCAAGGAATGGTCTTTTGACACTCTTGTAGCAGGAGATGAGAATTCATCAAACATCCATTATTTCCCGAAAAACCAGCACTTCAAAAAGATTGTGCTCCTGGATTTCGGTGTCAAGAGCGATCAGTACACATCAGATGTCAGCAGGACTTTTCTGCTTGAAAAAGACAGTAAAGCAAAAAAAGCTATAGACACTCTCATAAATCTGCATTCACGCCTTGATGATATACTCGAGCCAGGTATAAACGCGAGAGATGTCGCATTCTTCGCAAAAAAGATGCTTGAAAAAGAAGGCTATGAAAAAACAAGTTACAGCAATATCCACAGCCTTGGCCACGGCGTCGGCCTGCATGAGCACGAGTTCCCGATACTGTCGGAAAAGTCAACACACGTCCTGGAAAAGAACATGGTCTTCACACTGGAGCCGGCAATCTATTTCCCCGGCGAGTTCGGCATAAGGCTGGAAGACACAGTCCTCATGAAAGGTATAGGGATACAAAGGCTTTCAAGATTCCCCTTCGAATAAAAGAGCATGACACATCAAGACTCTGTTTCTTCTGTCTCATCAAGCCGTATAAAATCAAAAGCAAGAGAACGAATAGAATCATCTTTATGCCCGGGATCAACTGTTTTAGGGCACCAGAAACATGCCTTAAAAATAATGCTGTTGCTGCCTTTCTTTAAGAACTTCGCAGGAATCTTAACTTTTTTCTCTTCAGTCAATCCGCCGGAAGATACAAAATCAAGAGCTTCGTTTCCATTCACAACAATCCGTATATGTTTGCCTGCTATATATTTCGGAACAAAGAATCGCACATCAAGCATATATGATTTCAATTCTGGCAATGTGAATGTGATTGTGCCATGCTTGCTGTCTTTGCCGCTCCACCGAAACTTGCCATCGGACGGCCACCAGCCTGCTGAAAGGATGCTGTCTTCTTCTTTTCCTCCAGACATATCAATATTAAGGTAGGACTCAAGACCTTTATCTGCATCCTCACCAGATCCCTTATCTGCATCCTCACCAGATCCCTTATCTGCACCCTCGCCGAGTTCCTGAAACAGATCCGGTTCTTTTTCATCTTCAGCATCATCAACGACAACTATAATTTTTTCATTGTCATCAGATAACTCAAAACTGCCGGACTTATGCAACCCCTCAGATGAAACATGCAAAGAATCAATCTCATCCTCTACATCAGAAAGTATCTCGCTAAGAGATTTCACCTTATTCTCAAGATAATCCCCTCTTTTTCTGAGCATCTCAATCTCTTTGGAATCTTTTCGCCGTCTAAACATAAGTCATTTCCGCCCCCTAATGTCTCATCCTACTGATTTTCTTTTTCAGGCGCTCCCCTCGTCTTGCCAGAGTATCAAGATTATTTTCAACAGAATCATACTTGCCTGACACTGAACCAAAATCATATGTTTTTTTCTCTGCCGAAAAACGACCGTAAAAATGCACAGACAGAAGCGCAAAAAGCAGCAAAATAGTAGATATTATAAGATATTTGTGATCTTCAAATATGTTACCTTTTTGAATAAATACATTGACAATTGTAGACTTCATGTAAGTGATCTTTCCGGAATAATAAGCTGCACCTTCCACAACACATCTTCCTTCCTCTTCTGGAATATAATACGTGGTCAGATTAACAGTGCTGCCAACATCAACAAGGATTTCATCACTTTCAATAGTTTCGACAAGCCTGTCATTGCAATGGACTTCTGCCTTGAACCTGGCTTTTGTAGGAAGTTCACCAGTATTTTTAAAATGCGCAGTAATCCGAACAATATCACCAGGGCTTGCCCAAATCTTGCTCGTAGTCACCTGTATCAGGTCTCCGAATACAGTAAGGGTTCCTTCCCGGACGACATCAAAAGTAAGCATCCTGGACCCTGCAAACTTATCAAAAACAAAGACGGATAAGTTCAGCCAGTATTGGCCTGTTGAAAGATCATCTGCAGGCAAATGAAATGTTTGTGTGCCCTTAGTCGTAGGCATGACAGACGCTCCCGTAAAATTATGAGACAAGATCAGCACAGACTTATTGACATCATATATTTCTGCATAAACCATAGGAGTAACTCTCACATTCCCATTATTATTGCCTGAGATTACAAAAGGTACAGAAGAGCCAACTTCTACATTGCGCACAGAGAAATCCGAAACGGAAAAATCAATAATCTGCTCACCCGTAACCTCAGCAAACACCCATAAATTAATCGCAGTCTCAACATTTAATCCATACTGTACATCATAAAATCTTCTATAGAGAGGTTTTGAAACAATATTTATAGAACCATTATACAGACCATTTGCAACATCCCAAGGTGGACGGATAATCGCAATCACTGTTTTTACTTCCTGCGCCTCAAGCTGAAAAGTCTGTGGATAAAAAGATAACCATCCTACAACCTGGCCTGCACCGGATATAGTAATCTCTGCAGGTACATCTTCAGGGTTTGTCACATATATCTCAGTCTCAGCATAACCGCTCTTAAGCAGATTTTCATATCTGATTGTACCCGGACCTGCAGCAAAACTGCCTGCAAAAGCTATAGGCAAAAGAAAAAGATATGCCATAAAAATGCCGCAAAAAATACGCCTCATGCTTCTATATTTATCAATACATGTATATTAATATACGCAAAAAAAAAGAGAAAAAATGAGAGAACTTAAGAACTTTCTGCAGCAGAGATCCTGACTGTCGTGGAACAGCTGCCTGTAAGACCTGTCGCAGGAAGCTTTATCAACCAGTACAGGTCATCTGTCGGTGCCGTCGGTGCACCGCTCTGGTCAGCTTCCAAAAGATTAAGCTCAAGCAAAAGATTAGTTGATGTCAGGTTTGAAGTGGTGGCATCAAAACTGAACCCGTTTGTCATATTATACTTTACGCCTGTAGAAGTATCATCAGTAGTGATATTATCAGACCCGCTATCTGTACAGTACATCACTCCGTCATACAGGCTCTCATTTATATTAAGGTCAATATCAACATTGCCAGTATTCTTTATAGTCATATTGATCTGGTTTGAAGTCCCCCCAAGTGCAACAGTTCCAAAAGGTATAGTTGTATTGGTGACATTGAGCGCCACAAGAGTATTTACCGTAACTGCATCTGTGTTTGTGCCTGTAAGGCCTCCGTCATCAGTTGCATTGAAATATACGGTCCATGAAGCAGGATCAGCATGATAATATACTGTAAATGAGCATTCAACATTCCTTGTCGTACCCGAACC
>JAGLUQ010000104.1 GCA_023134675.1 Candidatus Aenigmatarchaeota archaeon
CTGTAAAAATCAAGTATGATAATGCCGCTGTATGTTATCTCTTTTTCCTGCAGATAACTGTCTATAGTGTCAATATATTTTTGCATCTGTATTCTTGCATCTTTCAGGTTTCCTGCTGAGAAACTGCTTTTTATTTCAATGACAAATATATGCTCTATCTGGTCACAGGTATAATTGTAGAGAACAGCACAGATGTCTGGTGTCTTATTGAAATTTTTTCCATGTATTTCGAATATGTGTTCCAGTGTCTTTTCAACGTAGATTCTTTCTATGTCTATGTCACATGTAGGATCCTGTTCGAGGTCAAGCAAATTTTTTAGATAATCCGGGTCAGAATAAGTCTTAACAAGTGATTGATGGCTGCTAATCATAAATATCAACAGGATATGTCTCTTGTGGTTATGAGCTGTTTATTGTTAATTTGAATTGTGCTGTTTATAAGTGTTTTAATCGTCTGTCAATGGTTATGTGTCTATCGCAGCATAATCATAACCTATTTAAACATTATATCATCAATTATCTGTATGACATTCGATCCGTGGGGAGCCGGGAAGATAACAGATTACGAGCATGCGTTCAAGAAGTTCGGCCTGGAAAAGTTTGACAAGACTAAATTCCCTATTGATCATTATCTTTTCAGGAGAAATCTTATCATCGCCCATCGCGATTTTGGCAAGTACTATGACAGGATAAAGTCAAAGAAGACATTCCTGCAGCTGACAGGCATCGCGTCTTCAGGAGATTTGCATTTCGGGCATAAGGTTGATATTGATCTTTTCCGGGTGTTCAAGGATCTGGGCGCCAAAGGATATTTCTGCGTCTGCGACCTTGATGCCTATACAAGCCGTTCCGATAAGAAGATACCTGACCTTAAGACAGCTAAAGAGTATGCTGTCAAGAATGCGGCGCATCTTCTTGCTTTCGGGTTCATTTCAAAAGATATATATGTCCAGTCGCGGAAAGGCAGCAGGTATTATGAGTTCGTCTTTGAGATTTCAAAGAAGATAACAAGCAACATGTTTGAGGCTGTATATGGGCACAAGGATCTTGGCAAGGTGTCTGCTGTCCTTTTGCAGCTTGCTGATATTATACATGTCCAGCTTCCTGAGTTCTTCGGCAAGAACCCATCTCTTACAGGTATCGGGCTTGACCAGGATCCGCATGCTAAGATTACAAGAGATGTGGTGAAGCGCCTGCCGTATGATCTTGAGCTGCCGTCATTCTTATATTTTCTGCATCAGTCAGGGCTTAAGGAAGGGAGCAAGATGAGCTCTTCAGAACCTGCTACTGCGATATTTCTTGAGGACAGTCCTGAAGTGGTCAAAAAGAAGATAAACAGGACATTTACCGGCGGAAGGGATTCTGTTGATGAGCAGAGAGAGAAAGGAGGCAATCCTGATATCTGCAAGGTGTATGAGTTTTTCAGATTCCATCATCCTGACGATTTATTTCTGGCTGATCTTGATAAGGAGTGTCGGTCAGGGAAGATACTGTGCGGCGAGTGCAAGGGCAATTGCGTAAAATTTATAAATGATTTTCTTGAGGGACACCAGAAAAAGTATAAGAAAGCATTGCCTGAGGCAAGAAAGATTGTGTATGGGTGATTTATTTCTTCATTAACGGGTATGCTATAATGGTACCTATGATTATAAGGGCACCGTTCAGCATGAAAAGCGTGCTTATGTCATATATCTCTACGATAAAGCCGCTTGCAATGAAGCTTATCAGAGAACCTATCTTGGCTATTGATATATAAGTGCCTATGATTTCTCCTTCTGTCTTCGTTCTCTCGCCTATGTTTGACATCAGTGTCCATGCTGAGACATTCCACATGCTGTTGCCTATACCTTTCAGGAAGAGAATGGCAAGAATCAGAGGGTATGCAGCTGCCTGTGACAGCAGGGCAAGAAACACGCCTGATATGAATGTGCCGGCAAGGACTGTCCTGTAAGCTTTCCTGTCAGACCATCTGCCGAATACAAACTGGAGTATATGCGTTGCGCCGATGGCAAAGTATGCGTATCCTACATATACATAGCTGAGTCCCATGCTCTCAGTTATCAGGAGTGGTAGAAATATCATAATTGCCGGGAATGTTGCGTGCATCACAATGCCAAGTATTGCCATGCCTCTAAGTTCCCTGTAGCTTAGAAATGTTCTTATAGCTCCTGCAAGATCAAGCTCTTTTTTTTGGATATCTTTTCTTGCTATCTTCTTTTTCGGGATGAACAGGATAAGTCCTGCCAGGATCAATATGGCTGCAAGGAATGGTGCCTGGACGAAAATCATGTCTGCGAGCAGGCCGCCTATGACAGGTCCTGCAAGACGGCCTATATATTCAATGCTAAGGCTTGCACCTGCGTATCTTCCCCTTGTCTTGTCATTGACGCAGTCCTCAATCTTTGCCAGTGCGGCCATGCTGACTGCTGTGGCAGCTACAGCGTCTATTGCTCTTGCTATTATTATGGCTGCGCTTCCTGTACCGAACATATACAGGCAAATCGCCACAATCTCTGCAAGCACACCTGCAAGGATTACATTCTTTCGTCCTATGTTATCTGATATGCGGCCTATTATCGGTGATGAGAATATTATCATGAATGGCATGACTGCGAAAATGAGACTTAGCTGAATATTGTCAAAGCCTAGGCTTTTTATATACGGGGCAAGGACGGGGCTGAGCATTGATATGGCGAATATGAATGTTACATTGATTCCTGTCGCTTTCGTGTATTCGCTCAAATGCATGATATTTTTTGTTTAGGATAGCTTTTATTGATTTTGGTTTTTATCATCTGTTCTTCTCCTGTCGCTGTTGGCAAATCTATATAAACCACAGGCAATAAATAATGAACATGGTGTTGAAATCTAAAGCAATCATAGTCTTTATTGCATTATCTTTTCTTCTGATATTGTCTGATTGTACTTTTGCGCAGGAACCATTTTCACTTAAAGTTCTTACAGAAAAACAGTCTGTCTATGTCGGCAATTCGGCTGATTATGTGCTTGCGGTCACAAATGACCTAAAGGATACAAAAGAAGTTCAGCTTGTGCCTACAATATCTTATAACAGCTGGTTTGCCACACAGGAAAACAGCACAATTACAGTAGGACCTAATGAGACTAAGAATATACCAATCAGGATAGTGCCTCCTCAGGGAACTTCAAGCGGTAATCTTGCGATAACTGTCAGTGTGTGCGAGGTCAGGAGCAATATATGTTCTGATACTTTTATCAATATCCAGGTCATTGACAAGTCACAGCTTAAGATTCTGAGTTTTGCTTCCGAGAAGCCTGAGTATGCTACAGGCGACAGCGCAGAGTTTCAGTTTAGGCTGGAGAATCTGGGCGAGTCAAACATTGTGACTTATAAGCTTCAGATAGATGCTTTTGATGAGGATGGCAATACTGTATCCAACAGGACTGTTGACCTTGATAAGATTGCGCCCCATTCACTGTATCCAAGAGATGGATTTGCTTCTGCAGTACTTGTATTTGATTCAATCGGCCAGTATGATGTCTTCGCGAAGATAATAGACAGTACAGGTGGTGTGGTCCAGACTGAGATGTCTGAGATAACAATCACTCTTCCTCCAAAAGTCCAGACAGAGATTATAAATACAGCAATTGTGCCTGGCATATTTGTTGAGAAGACGACATTTTCTGTGCAGAACAAGAACTCCAAGCAGAATTCTGTTGAAGTAGAGTATCCAATATCTATATCAAGAATGATATATTCCTTTTCCGAAGAGCCTGAGATTGTGTCTTTTACAGGGGGGAAAACATTCCTATGGACATGCGACCTTGCACCGCAGGGCGATGCCGGAGACAGCTGTGAGATAACTATTACTGCAAACTACTGGATACTGTATCTTCTTGTACTTGTTCTTATCCTTTTGGCAGTCTATGTATATCTTGAGGCTGAGAAGCCAAGGATAAGAAAGGCGCATATAGATAAGGGTGAGATTCATTCTATACATATCCATGTTAAGAACAACAGTTCAAAGCCGCTTGAAGATTTTACAGTCAGGGACACTGTTCCATCTATACTTAGCGTTTCCGGTGATTTCACAGTCAAGCCGACTACAATGAAGAAGAAGCATGATGCTGTGGAGATTATATGGAATCTTGGAAAGCTTAAGGGCAAGGAAGAAAGGATACTGACTTATAATGCAAAGCCTG
>JAGLUQ010000105.1 GCA_023134675.1 Candidatus Aenigmatarchaeota archaeon
GCGATGAAAATACAAAGGCCATAGACGGCATTGTCGCCATGTCTGTATCATTCTTTGTCATAAACTACACACCTATCGGGCTTTATTTTTCCATGCTGTTTGCAATAGGTGCGTCAATCATAGGCGCAATACTTGTCGGTGTCATATTGCTTGGCATGGTCGGGATTGATATAGGAAAGTTCTTCAGTCCAGGAGATGACGGCAAACTTGAAAATAAATATGCAGGGCCTGCGATTGCCGGTGTCTTGCTGGTCGTTATTGCCATTTTCCTCTATGCGAGCGGGCTTTATGACAAATTTATCAAAGGATACGTACCTTCCATAGGAGAGGATACGATAGTTGCTGTTGTCGGTATATTGTTTGTGATTGTAGTATTTGTTGTCATAGTCAAAGGCGGAAATAAATAACAGCGGATGATAAAACAGAAACTACAGCAAGACAAATTAAATCCAAGAAGTGAAAATACATGACATTCCATTTCTCAACGCTTATCGGAAATCTTAACGAGATAGGGTTCTATGAGCTTTTCCTGCCTTATGTCCTTTTCACGACTCTTGTATATGCGCTGTTCAGGAAAGTAAAGCTTTTTGATGAAGGGCAGACAATAGACATACTTTTTTCTATGACTATCGGGTTCTTTGTCATAAACTATACGTCACTTGGTGTTTTCCTGTCGCACCTGTTCGCGGTAGCAAGTCTTTTTATCGCGATGAGTGTTGTGATTGTCCTTGTGACTGCATCGCTTGGGATGAATTTTCCTGAATATATAGCAGGACGCCCAGGGACTGCCCTTATGCTTATGGTGCTTGCTGCGATATTCATATTGCTTGAGGTGCGTATAGACAAGCTTTTACCAAACATAGACAGCATGACTATCAACATAGTCATATTTGTAACTGTGTTTATTGCAGTCATAGCACTTGCAGCAAAGATACCTGAGAAATAAAAAAAATCATAAAATGCTAGAGGATTTGTGCATTTTAAGCTTTCTGATCCCATCAGATGCAAACAGAAATTGTCCTAAATCCGCAATTTTTAATTGTATTACAATAAATACAAGCAATTAAAAAGCTTGGAATCCAAAAAAATTCCATGATTTTTAGTCTTCCTTTCTGGAATCAGACCACACAAGCTGTGAGGTATTAAACCCAGAAAGGAATAAAATCAAAAAAATAACAGAAACAGATTATAAGTTGTCTTCTTTTTTATTATCAACTTTATCGGCAGATCCCTTGCCTTTTGATTCATCTGCATGCTTTTCAGGAGATGTCACTGCAATATCAGAGACTTTATCCTTTTCTTCTTTATCCTCTTTTTCAATATCTTGCTCAAGATTAAGCGAGCCTGTATCTATCTCTTTTGACTTTATGTGCAGCTTCTCATTCACTTCAGATATGGCCTCTACAAGGTTGGGCACAACATCCTGGAATGCTTTCTCTATGCTTGACACCTTAGGAGATACATCTGAAAAGTCATCCCTCAGCAGATCCATCTCTTTTCTTATATCTGACACTGTGCTGTCTGTACGTGTCTCGACCATCTTCAGAGATGTGTCCAGATTATCTATCTCAGCCCTTATGTCTTCTATAGACCCCATTATCTTGTCTATCATAGTCTTGAAGGATGCAAGGCGCTCCTCTACAACGGATTCTATCATTGCCTCAAGGCTGTTGCTTCTTGTTACTGCCTCTTGCTGCTGCAACTGCTGTGAAAAGTCCGGAGGCATGCTACTAGCACCAGATGCATCCTGTACAGGCTGCTCGGCTGACATCTCCGGTGCCAAGGATGAAAGGTTCTCGCCAGACACCTGAGATTTTATCACCTGACCTAGAGCGTTGTCAATATCTTTGAAATTGTAGCCTTTTGCCTTAAGCTCCTTGACCATGTCAGCTTCAGAAGTCCCTTTTGCCACAAGAGCATTTATATCGCCCGTTATAGCTGCTGGCGGCTGTGACATATGCGAATCTGCCTGCCCCATACCAGGTGACGGCACAGGTTCCGGAGAGCTTGAGGCCATACCCGGCACCATGCCTGGCGCTGCTGCGTTTTCCGCGACTTGTGCAGGATGCTCTTTTGGCACATCTTTCTTTTTTAGATTGCCGAAAAGCTTAAACTTAAATCCCATCTTAATCCCTCTATCAATCAGTCATACCTGATGTGTCCCGGTTTACAGCAAGCCTGCTTGTTATTGATTTCATAAGCCCTATATACTCCTGCATCTCGCGCAGCTCCTGCCTTGTAACAAGGAGCTTGAGTTTCGCGTTTATCTTCTTTATATCTGCCTGCTGGTTGGCTACCGTGTCAGACATTTCTGCCGAGTCCTCTGTCATGTTCTGGACCGACTTGTTAAGCTCTTTTGTAGTATCCATCACTGACTGCTCTATGCTGTTGACACGGGAGTCAATGTTCTCAAGCTCATCCTCTATAAGCCTAATCCTCCTTGTATTGTCGTTAAGGCGACGAGAGAGCTCGCCTATTATCGGGGTGTTGTCTACAGGAGGCGGATTGTTAAATACCATAAGTTCACCGGCACAGAAAAGCTGTGATATATATTTAATAGGTTGCTATCCATATATAAATTATGGTTGTCTGCAACTATGAGTACGACAATGAGAACAATACTGTCAAGGTCAATTGCCTGAACTGCATATACGGCGCATCTATCGAGGATTTCCCGATATGCATGGCAAGGACAATAGACAAGCTTGTAGAATCAAAGAATGCCGGGCGTGTGGTCCTTACACAGACAAGGGAATTTGAATACGACATGTACCAGACGCATCTGCTTAAACAGATAGCGAACGCCATCATGCATCTTGTGAAACAGCAGAGGATACTTTCTGTTGCAAACATATCCATACCAGAGTGCAATACATGCGTGCCGCAGAGAAATGAGATTCTGCACAAGCTCTTGACAATAGACATACGGGAGGACCCTATCGGCGCATATGTCAAGACAATCAGAGAGATAAGGCATGTGCACGAGAAGATGAAAGGAGCTCCCGAAAAATGCATGAGATGCTACAAAAGCTATATAGACAATGTGCTTGATCCTATAAAGTCAACCCTTGAGTCGACAGAGCTAATAAACCGCGTAAAATCCAGGCTTGTAGGATATCTTGAGGGGAACAGGTCATTATACAGGGAAATATTCCATCCTATGATAAAGCCTAATTTCATGCTTACAAGGTATATGCTGAACCCGCCTAAGAAAGGTAAGAAGATAGACAGGTATATGGTGGGATCAAGCGAGGTACAGATATTCAAGGTAGAAGACAAGGTGCAGAAGATATATCATATCATACCGCCCGAGTTCAAGCTTGGTGAGGATGAGTACACCATACTTGACGCTGCAAGAAGATATATGGCCGCCCACAAGCCGACCAAGACTGAATTTGCTGACCCACAGAGGATGAGAGACATATTCACAGACATAGGCCGCGACCTCATATCTGAGCTTGCTGACCATGCGAACATAACGCTCCCCACAAAGACTCTCAATACACTTTCTGATATACTTACAAGATATACTGCAGGATATGGCATTCTTGAGGTCATACTTGGTGATGAGGCAGTGCAGGATGTGTACCTGAACGCACCGATGGGTGATGCGCCCATATACCTGTATCACGGCGGGCATGAAGAGTGTATAACAAACATAATACCTACGCGAGAGGATGCCAACGCGTGGGCCACGAGGTTCAGGATAGAGTCAGGCAGACCTTTGGACGAGGCCAATCCTGTCCTGGATACTGAGATTATTCTTCCGAGCGGGAGGGCGAGGGTCGCTGCTATTACAAGGTCGCTCAGCCCAGACGGTCTTTCATTTGTACTTCGCAGGCATAGGGACAAGCCGTGGACATATCCTCTTTTCATAAACTATAAAATGATGACCTCGCTTTCTGCAGGGCTCATGTCTTTTCTGATAGACGGTTCACGGACAATGATGTTCGCCGGGACACGGTCTGCAGGTAAGAGCAGTATTCTTGGTGCCACACTCACAGAGCTTATGAAAAAAGTAAGAATAATAACTGTGGAAGACACTCTTGAGCTTCCGGTGAAGGCGCTGAAAGATCTTGGATATGATATCCAGTCATTGAAATCGCGGTCTATAATAACGCATGTTGAGTCTGAGCTGTCTGCTGATGAAGCTATACGGACATCTCTTCGTCTCG
>JAGLUQ010000106.1 GCA_023134675.1 Candidatus Aenigmatarchaeota archaeon
CCGGGAGCGATGCTGTACGAGATGGAGCTTGCCGAAATGCTTGGTGTACAGGTTGAAGGTTCAAGAGAAGAGCACCTGCTCCTCGCCAAAGAGTCCCCGATATATCCTTTGAGAAGAGACTAAAAAGAAAGAGAGAGAGATCATGATGGATAACAGAGATAAAATAGAAAAATATGCCAAAGATAAGCTGGGAAGCGAACTTGCGGCAGGATTTGACCATTTCAGGAGAGTTTACTCAACTGCAAAAAAGATAGCAAAAAAAGCAGAAATAAGATACGATGACCAGATACTTCACGCTGCATGCTTTCTCCATGACATAGACCAGGACGAGCCCCACGCAGAAAGGTCAGCAGAAGAAGCGGAAAAATTCCTTAAGGAAACAGGATACCCCGACGAGAAGATAACTCTTGTGAAAAAAGCTATACTATGCCATATACCCAACGGCAAGCCGAACACAGACGAGGCCATACTTCTTCATGATGCAGACCTTATAGACTTCCTGGGAGCAGTAGGCATAGCAAGGCTGTCTATCGCAGCATGGGACTGGTTCGGTGCAGAAGAGATTAAAGAAATAATAAAGACACTTATAGAGTACAGAAAAGTGTATGACCTGCTCGTGCTTGAAGAAAGCAAAAAGATTGCCAAAAACAAGACAATAGTCATGGATCTCTTCATAAAACAGTTGGAGGAAGAGCTTCAATGAGCAAAGAAGACAGCTACTCCATACCTTTAGGCCCTCAGCACCCGGCTCTTATTGAGCCTGAATACCTCAAGGTGCATCTTGACGGCGAGACAATCATTGATGTAGATATAAACATAGGCTTCATGCACAGAGGCATAGAGAAAGCTCTCCAGCAGAGAACATACATGCATGACAGGTTCCTGATAGAAAAGATATGCGGCATATGCAGTTCAATACACACACTATCTTACTGCGGTGCTGTAGAAAAGCTTGCAGTAATAGAAATCCCCGAAAGGGCCAAATACATAAGGATGATCATAGCCGAGCTTGAAAGGCTTCACTCACATCTCCTGTGGGTAGGTATAGCAGGCTACGAGATAGGCTTTGATACAGTATTCCAGCTTGCATGGCGCGACAGGGAAATTGTCATGAACATGCTGGAGAAGATGTCAGGCAACAGGGTAAGCTATTCAATGAACACTATCGGAGGTGTAAGGCGCGACATATCAAAAGATATGGCAGAAGAATTGCGCAAAGCCATGGACAAGATAGACGCCCGCCTCCATCATTACATAGATGTTTTCGTGAACGACTCAACCATAACAAGACGGACAAGAGGTACAGGTATATTGACAGGAAAAGATGCAAGACGATACTGTGCCGTAGGTCCCACTGCAAGAGGTTCAGGCATAAGCTGTGACATAAGGAAAGATAATCCATATCTAAAATATAGCACTATTGACTTCAATCAGATAACGCACAAGACGCTTGATATTGAATCAAGAGCAGTGGTACGGCTCAAAGAGCTTCTTGAATCAACAAAAATAATAAGGCAATGCCTCCATATGATGCCTGAAGGCAGCCTTTCTGTAAAAGTGCCGGAGATCATCCCTGAAGGCGAAGTCATATACCATGCAGAAGCGCCCAGGGGAGAAATATTCTATTACGTAAGATCAGACGGTACAGACAAGCCATACAGGGTAAAGATAAGGACACCTACCCTTGCAAACATCTTATCGCTCAAGCCGATGCTGAAAGGCCAGCAGCTTGCAGATATGCCCGTAATAGTCGCATCCATTGACCCATGCTTCTCCTGCACAGACAGGGTCACTCTACTTGACACAAAGACAGGCAAGACAAAAAATGTAGACGAGACATACCTTAAATCTCTTAAGAGACGATAGCCATGATATTTGATATCCTGATATACCCCGGAATCCTCTTCATCCTAGCATCAGCCATACTTTATTCAGGAATCATGCGAAAACTTGCAGCAAGAATGCAGAACAGGATAGGTCCACCTATATATCAGGTATTTTACGACATCGCAAAGCTTACAGGGAAACAGGGCATACGGCCGGTCCAGGCAAAACCCGGCTATACTATGTTCCCGGCTATAGCTCTTGCCTCAGCACTGACAGCAGGATTGCTTGTCCCTATATACAGTACAATAATATCTTTCCCGGGCGATTACATAGTCATAATATACTTTCTGCTCTTCAGCTCAGCAGCGATGTTTCTGGCAGGATACGCGTCAGCGAACAATTTTGCAGTGGTTGGCGCCATAAGAGGTATCGTCCTCATATTAGCCTACGAGCTACCGTTCATAATAGCAGTCATTGTCCCTATGCTCGCTTTTAGCCTGAACTCAATACATATCTTTGACACATGGCTTATCGCATATTATCCTCTGGCAGCGATATCTATGTTCCTGTCAATCCTTGCAAAAGTAGAGATTCCGCCATTCCATATCCCAAACGCGCACCAGGAAATTGTCGGCGGCTACACAGCCGAATTCACAGGAAAAAGGCTCGCACTGATAGAGCTTACGACAATGGTGAAGACATTTGTCCTGATACTGCTCATGATCTGCCTTTACCTGGGAGGTGCGCAGAACATATTTGTCCTTGCCGCAAAAAGCCTTGCTGTCCTTTTAGCGCTCACAGTAGCAAGAGTCCTTTTCGCAAGGCTTAGGATTGAACAGGCATTGAGATTCTACTGGCTTTTCGCGCTTGTAGCAGCAATAGACCTTTTAAGGGTGATCTGGATATGAAAATGCTGACAGACATAATCAGGAACATCATACGGAAACCATCAACAGGAAAATACCCATACAAAAAAGAGCCGGTTCCTGAAGGCTTCAGGGGAAAGCACATTTACGATAAAGAAAAATGCATCTACTGTGGCCTGTGCGCAAAAGCATGCCCTGTCCACACCATAGGCGTGATAAAAGACAAGAAGTTCTGGCAGCTTGACCTGTCAAAATGCATATTCTGCGGCAGGTGCGAAGATGTCTGCCCGACAAAATGCCTCAGGCTCGGCAATGACTATGAACTCGCCTCACACAAGAAAGAGGACTTTGTGATAAGATAAGAATTCAAACAGGATTTATATTAACTCAATACATCTTCTAATAACTTATTCACATAATCCATACCTGAATCATTGAGAATGACAACATCAAAATTTCTCTTGTACGCCTCAAGACTCTTCTCCTGATTCTCATTCAGAAAACCTATCTTTATGATATTATCATACTCAAAACCGCTGACCATCTTTATATCCTCAATAGAGTCACCAAGAAGTATAACATTTTTTCTGTCCTTTATCAGATCAAAAACAGGAGTTTCTCTTATTGCAGTCTCATCCTTGTTGGCCGAATGGATAATTGGCTCTTTGACACCGATTGCATTCCCATTCTCATCCCAAATGTAAGAATTAGAAATTATATGTATATTATCATATACAATATCTTTTTTCTCAAGATACATAGATATAGAATCGCCGCCAAGCCCATTTGATGATATGATAGCGACAGGAATATTATGATTTCGCAAAGTAGAAAAAAATTCAGGAAGCCCATCCCTTATTTGAACCTTTCCTAAATTAACAGCATCTTCAATATTTTTCTTGTTCAGACCGGATTCTATGAGAAGATCAAAATGCTCCCTCCACCAGCTAAACATCGCTTTTTTCTTTTCATCGTGAGATATCTCAGTATCAAGCTCAATAGGACGATATTTATTGAAAAGCCCGTGCGCCTTTTCCGCATAGCCAAATGTAAGGTAATTGCCATCCCTTAAGACTGATATCATTGACGGCATCTTTTTTCCATCAACATAAGCTTTCGTAAGTGTTCTGTCAAAATCAGTGACCACATGGATTGTTTCCTGCCCGTCCTTGACCATATTAGCCTTCAAAACCTCAAGCCTTTCTTCATCAGGTATCAATATGTCAGATTGCATAAGTATTAATTAAGTCAACAATAAATATAAAAATAGGTGCAAAAAAAGATAGATATGGCACAGATAACCTGGAATGACTTCGAAAAGGTTGACATCCGTGTAGGAACCATAACAAAAGCAGAAGACTTTCCGGAAGCAAGAGTTCGCGCCTACAAACTGTTGATAGATCTCGGCAAGCTGGGCTG
>JAGLUQ010000107.1 GCA_023134675.1 Candidatus Aenigmatarchaeota archaeon
CAACGCCCTGTTCTGTAAATACATACGGGTGCCTCCTTAACCCCATCCTGTCTTCATTGGACATCACAATATGTGATATCCAATTTGAAAATTCTTCATCATTAAGCTGAAAACAATATTCCTCCGGAAAACGTTCACTGTTTCGTTTTACAGCTTGATTAAGTATTCTGGTTTCAACATCATAAAGTGATGCCAAATCACGATCAATCATTACTTGTAACCCGCGAATAGTATAAATTCTGCTTCTGACTTCTTCAGATATTATCAAGTCATTTTCACTCATACGAATATCTCCCCCTTCAGATTTTCACTAATCACCTATATCTTTTATGTCTTCATTCTCTTTGTGTCCTATATCATATTTGGTGACCTTTTTCGGTGGTCAATCTTTTTAGGGTCGGTTTCGGCTAAGGATAAAGACGAAGCGATTGAGAGGATCAAGGCGGAGATTAAAATAGTTCCTATAAATATGATATTTTTTTATAATCCGCCAAATAGGTAGTACTATCTGGAAGTTAGGCTTAATTTTATGTTATATGATATTTCGTTCAATGCCAATGACGAAAAGGTTATAAATATTATTTTTTATAGATTTAATATGACAACAAAAAGACATCAAAATATTCCTGCTTCTTATTTAGCATTGATAAAAGATAATAAAATTCTACTTCTTAGACGTTTCAACACAGAGTATGAAACTGGGAATTATTCAATGGTTGCCGGACATGTTGATTCGGGAGAGACTTTCACACAGTGCATTATAAGAGAAGCAGAGGAAGAGGCAGGAATAGTGCTAAAGCCTGAAGACTTAAAAGTAGTTCATACAATGCATAGAAATCCTGGAACTTCTGAAAATAATGAAAAGATTGATGTCTTTTTTATTGCTGAAAAATGGGAAGGCGAGATTGTAAACAAAGAGCCTCATAAATGCGATGATTTATCTTGGTTTAACATAGATGATCTTCCTGAAAACATAATACCTGCTGTCAGGCAGGCAATTGACGCAATAAAAAACAAGATTTATTATAGTGAATATGGATGGTGATGCCATGCCAAAGAGTTATATAGGGATAGAGACAGGTTCTTCTGCTTATACAAAGTTTAAGGCGAGAGGCGGTGGGTTTGGGTTGACAGAGGATGGGATTTTTTTTCAATCATTTCTTAACGGACTCATCAATCTCTCTAATCACACGAATAATCGTCTTCGTAGGATTCTCTTTTAGGTCATGTTCCCATACTCTTATCACTTTCCAGCCATTCTTCTTAAGATATTCATTCTGCTCCTTATCCCTCTCAATATTCCTATTAATCTTGGATACCCAATAGTCTCGATTAGACTTAGGCTCCTTATAACATCTGGAACAACCATGCCAGAAACACCCGTCCATAAAGACACATATCTTCCGGGAGACCATCACCATATCGGGCTTGAAATTCAGTTCCTTGAACTTGTATCTGAGGCTGTATCGATAGCCCAGACGAAACAGGACCTTCCTCAAAAAGACCTCCGGCTTAGTGTTTTTCCCTTTTATCTTTGACATTATCTTGCTACGGACTTCTTTCGTGAATATGTCTGCCATAGTATGAGTATGGATTCTGGATTTAAAAAGGATTTCTTCAGTGAAGATATTTAAAATAAAAGACACGAAATTATGCTATGTCAGCGCTAAAAGACCCACTCCCTTATGATAAGACATCACCAGAAGACATATTGCGCTACTCAAAGCTTCTTGAAGGTACAACATTCAAGAATGTCTTAGATAATTGCGGACCCGGATGCAGATTTAGAGATGATAAGGGCAAAGGTAGATTAGGACAGCTGCTTGAAGAATGCCATTTTTTCTACATGCCAAATTCAGACATGAAAGCAGATTTTGAAGATGCTGGAGTTGAACTAAAGACAACTCCTATAAAGCGCCTCAAGAACGGTAAAATAAGAGCGAAGGAACGTATCGTGCTGAGCATCATAAATTATATGGAAATTGTTGATGAACGATGGGAAGATTGTTCATTGATGAAAAAGAGCTCTCTTCTTCTTCTTATATTTTATCTTTTTGACCGTAATCTAAAACGTCTGGATTACAAGATACTTAAGGTACTCTTATGGCAATTTAGTGATACTGATCTTATGATTATACATCAAGATTGGATAAACATTGTTAATAAGATAAGGGAAGGCAAGGCTCATGAGCTTTCAGAAGGAGATACAAATTATCTGGGTGCATGTACTAAAGGTATTGATAGTAATAGCATGCGTGAACAGCCTTTTTCGGAGATTCGTGCTAAACAGAGAGCATTCTCTCTTAAGCAATGCTATGTTAACAGCATAATCTCTGGTGGTTTTGATGATGCTGAATCTGTGATAAAAAATGTAGATGAACTCAAGAACAAGACATTTGAAGAGATTATACTATCAAAGCTTGATATCTATTCAGACATGTCTGTTGATGACATAGATAGAAAAGTAGGTTATATGCAAAAGATGAATGCAAAAAATCATTATGCTCTGCTTGCGGCAAGGATGCTGGGCCTTAAGAAAGACAGGATTGCTGAGTTCGAGAAAGGCGATATATCCATAAAGACCATACGTCTGAAAAAGGACGGAACTCCAGCGGAGAGCATGTCATTCCCTGCTTTCAAGTATCTCGATATTGTAGATGAGGTTTGGGAAGATTCTAGATTTTATGAGTTCTTGACAAAAAGATTTTTCTTCATGGTCTTCCAAGAAGATGATTTAGGCATATTGCATTTCAAGAAAGGTATGTTCTGGGCAATGCCTTCTAAAGATTTGGAAGAAGCAAAGACCGTCTGGGAAGAGACCAAAAGACGTGTTCTTGCAGATATTGATAATTTTCCTAAAAGTTCTGAAAGTCATGTGGCTCATGTAAGACCGCATGGTCGGAACAAGGCAGATACATATGAGACTCCATCTGGTAAAAATTGGACAAAGAAATGTTTCTGGCTCAATGCGGGATATATCAAAGAGCAGATTGGAAAATAAAAAATATCTATATATAAAGACATTTATCACTTCAATCTCTCAACAAAACTATTGCATGCAAAAAGTCCTGCGGCAATTCTCAATGGTACCTGATTTCTCTTTATTTTGATAGTCCTGTCTGTATTATCAACCATGGTTGTTAAATATTTTTCTTCAGGAAAATGCTTATCAACAAGCTCTTTTATATTGTCCAATACCTTTTCGGGATTTATTCTTTTAGATGCTCCGTTAAGGCAATAAGATTCTTGTAATTCTGAATGTGTCATGTTTAAATCTTTGAACTGTCTTTTCACATCATCAGAAAATGCGCCAAAATTTTTGACATCTTTAAGGAGTGCTTCAACTTTTTGCTGATTGATTTCTGCCCGAAATGCATTCTTCCCAGTACCTTGATGCAATGCGCATGACCATCTGAACCGATTATTATTGAAATCTGATTCTATATTATTTAGGTCTACCCTAAAGCTTCTTGTCTTAAGATATGGTATGTGTGTAGAAAACTTAGCATTATGTTTTCTGGGATTTGGTTTCTTTGAAATCCTTTTTGTTCCAGTCAAATCAAAAGTAGGTTTCATGTCAGGTAATTGTATGAAATGTTTAGATAGTTTTATATTCTCCTTCTTGGCTATTGCCTCAGCAAGGGCACCAGACATCTTAGGACATACTGCATTTCCGACAAGTCTATATTTAGAACTCTCATTTCCTGCCTCAAATTGATATGTTATAGGAAATGACATCATAGTTGCGACTTCTCTTATTGTCGGAAGACGATATCTTATATTATTACCATTCGTATCTATTGCTTCAAGTATCATCGATTCTCTTGTTGAAGCTGATCTTGTTGCCATGACTGTCCTGCTTGGTCTGTCCATCTTTTCAGGGAATGCCATCTTGCCCATGAATCCATGATCCTCTTTAAGTCTTTTTGCTCTTTTCCATTCGAAATCTTCAATGCATGAGTCATAGGAATGGTCTGTAAGTTTTTTAGAACTTATCCTAAAATCATATATGGGGTCTATAGTCTCAGACTCCATACTGTTGATTAAAGGATTCGGAAGATTTTCCATGATTTTTTCAAGAGTTAACCA
>JAGLUQ010000108.1 GCA_023134675.1 Candidatus Aenigmatarchaeota archaeon
CTGAAAGGATTCGGCCTTTTAGTAATATTGTTCCTGTTAGGGATTTATGTACTGCCTGGCTTAACCAAATTTATTGCAAAGTCGCAGGAATATTTATTGCTGTTTTCAATGAGCTGGTGCCTGTTGTTAGCATCTCTCTTTCATTATTTAAATTTTTCAATGGAGATCGGAGCATTGCTGGCCGGTTTTACTCTGTCTTTATCCCCATATCGTTATGAGATCGGCTGCAGGATGAGGTCATTCCGTGATTTTTTCATTGTCCTGTTTTTCGTACTGATGGGGTCGCAGATGGTTTTTGCAGATATAACTTTCTATATTGTTCCGATAATAGTACTTTCATTTTTCATACTGATCGGAAATCCTTTGATTGTGATGATTATTATGGGCCTGCTTGGCTATACCAGAAGAAACAGCTTTTTTGCAGGATTAACAGTGGCTCAGATAAGCGAATTTTCTATAATACTTGTCGCACTTGGAGTTAAGGTAGGGCACGTGACAAATGATATTTTAGCTCTTGTGACTTCTGTTGGCCTGATAACTATTGCAGGCTCAACCTATATGATGCTTTACTCCAACAAGATATACTCTTACATATCAAAGTACTTGAAAGTGTTTGAAAGAAAAGGCAAAAAAGTGGATGAACAGAAGTTTCATGAACTTGAAGACTATGACATAATTCTTTTCGGATATAACCGTATCGGTTATGACCTTCTTAAATATCTTAAAAAGACAAGAAACAAGTTTTTGGTTGTGGATTATGATCCGGAAACTATACTTAATCTTGCAAAGGAAGGGATTGACTGTAGATATGGTGACGGCGGCGACTCTGAATTTTTGAATGAACTAAATTTTTCAAAAGTCAGGATGATAATATCAACAATACCGGACTTTGATACAAATCTCCTCCTGATCAATAGAATAAAGGAACATAATGATAAAGCGATCATAATTGTCGTTTCCACAGATATTGATAAATCTATAGAATTATACAATAGGGGTGCCACTTATGTGATCATGCCTCATTTCTTAGGAGGGCAGCACACGACCACATTGATTGAAAACTATGGTTTCAATTTTGATAGATTCCTGGAAGAAAAGGTTATCCACATTGAGAGCTTAAAGAAAAGGAAGAGAAGAGGACAACAGCATCCGGTGCATGATAGGGATTGAAGTGGTTGGGTCTGATGATTTTTTATGGATAATCTATACAGGATTCAGTATTCTCTTTTACACATCTTTTAATTCTTCTGTAGGTTAACAACCATCCTTTTAAGAAACCATATTTTTGTAATGCTTTTATTGCATAATTAGAACATGAAGGATAGAACCCACAAATTATTTTGTTTTTTCTATTATAATATCTACCAAATTTTCCATGCCATATTTTTTTTATTGTATAAATTGACAAGTATGTAAGAAAATTATTTTTTTTCATAAATAATAACATCTTCTGTATAATTTTTAGAACCGCAATTAGGACATTTTTTAAGTCTATCTAGTTCATTCGTGCCTGATTCTCTATTTCTATTCGCTTGTAATTGAGCACTAGGATTACAACAAAAAGCACCTTGGCTACAGTCATTCATTTCTATATTCTTTTTCATTTCTTTTTCTCTTGATACTAATGAATGCCATACTTTTTTACATTCATTACATTTTCTTTTGTATTCTTTAACATGTTTTTTAGAATCAAATTCATCTTCTGATATTTTTTTAACTTTATTTACCATATTACTGTTTAAATATAGATATTTATATCTCTTTTCTTTTTGAGGTGAGCAGAGGTGGATTGGACTTTTGTGATTTTAAGAAGTTAGTCTGTAGGATTAATTTGGATGGAATGAACTGGAGCCTTATAGCGGTTTGTTATGTTCTCTGGATTAAGTGAGAAGTCTGCTGTAGCCAATCGAAAAATTACCATCTATTGAAATGGGTCATTTCATTGATTTCTCTTAATTCTTTCTTTTCAATCTCTTCAGAAGGATCAGGATAACCAATTGAAATTAAAGCTATCAATTCAATATGTTCAGGTAAATTTAAGGTTTCAATTAATTTTATTCTCTCTTCTTCGTGTGTTTTGTGATGTGCAAATGTTGTTACAAAACAAGCGCCCAAGCCTAGATCATGGGATGCAAGCAAGAGATTTTGAATTGCCAGGCTTGCTGTAATATCCCAATTTTTGTATTTTGGATCCTTTGTCTTGTCCGCACAGACTGCGATTATAAGCGGTGCCTGTTTTACGAATTGCCTGTCTTCATAGTCTAATGCTAAGTTTTCTTTGATTGTCTTATCTTTTACTATTATGAACTTCCATAGTTGAGGTTCTTTTATAGGGCCGCCGCCAAAAGGAGCGTGTCTTGCACAATCGATTAATTTTTTAATAGTTTCGTCAGGAATTTCTTTATCTAAATATTTTCTTATTGATCTTCTCGTCTTAATGCAGTCAATTGTTTCCATAATGATATTGAATTTCAGGAATTATATAAATCTATTGAAAAGAAGGGTGGGGTGGATTGAAATTAACTTTTTGAATTTAACGATATCCCAGATGGAGTGATTAATAGGGAAGTAGATTTTTGAGCTATTTAGAAATAAATGTTGTAATTGTTTCAAGAGCACTTTCAATATATGAGACGTAGTTTTCTTTGTTTATTTTTATGTCTTCCAATAAATCTGAGACCCTGATAAATTCTACTTTTTCAATCTCCTCTTCACATAACTTCAGATTTTTTATATCGTCTTTATAGACAGCGATGTAGTTCTTGTGATATTCACTTTGGTGTTTCATCTTTCTCAGGACATAAGATATTTCTTTGAAATCTATTTTCTTGATGCCTAATTCCTCTCTAAGTCCTCGTCTGATTGAGTGTTCATATGCTTCTCCAAGTGTATTATGTTCACCAACAAGTATGGTCCATTTTCCCTGTTCAGTATCTACAGCAGATGTTCTTTTTATCCGCAGGATATGATCTAGCTTTTCAGAATTGAAGATGAATGCATTTGTTGCTCTATGTATTAATTTAGGATTCCTGTGGCATTCTTCACGAGACGCTTTTCCGATTACAATGTCCTGTTCATTGACAACGTCAAAGTATTCCATAAGGAATAGTATTTAGATTTAGGTTTTTATAGTTTTCCTTTGGGTGCGGTATGTTTTATTGGACGTTTATGCTTTTGGAGAAGTAGTCTGTATGATTAATCTGGGTGAAAATAAGTGGAGTCTTAAAAGCACTTGTTCAGCGACCTGAACTAAGTGAGAGCGCAGCGTGGCTTGAGTAAATCCGGAGCCCTTATTTTTTCTTTAATTTTATTATTATATCTATAACAGCAAGAACAATACCAGTTCCCATTAAACTATAGCCTACTAATCCAGTGTCTCCAAAAAGAATTCCTGCTAAGATAAATCCGAAAGCAAGACCAGCTAATGGTGTCAGTTTTTTATCTTTTTTATTTTTACTTAGAAAAAACACAAGCAAAGCAATAATGGCTAAGATTACAATAGATATGATGATGTAGATTTCTGATGTAATCATAATGATTATTTAGGTTAATTAAAGATATAAATTTATTGTATTATCTGGTATTCCAGATTTATTTCACTTAATATTTGTTTTTTTATGAAGTTTTCATCAGAGAATTTAGGATTTTTTCGCAGGATTTTTCCAGATGAGTACTTGTTATATTGGGAGCCTGCAAGGCGACCGACCGAAGGGACTGTTTGAAGACTTGCCGTTACTTCAATAAAGAATCTCCTTTCTGAAAATTAATCTTAAAAACGATCATCTTAAAATCCTTATCACTTTCATTTCTAAATCCATGATTCTCATTTTTATCTACATAAATTATATCACCAGGATTTACTTCAAATTCCTCATCATTGACAATCATGATTGCAGAATTATTGATTATGTAAAATATTTCATCAGTAAAAT
>JAGLUQ010000109.1 GCA_023134675.1 Candidatus Aenigmatarchaeota archaeon
TATTTATTGAATTTACCTAAAATAGCAGAGGTATCATCTATAAAGTGTAAATATAGAATATCTTTTCTAGATGGATTGTAGTTTTTTTCAATATCACTACATTGAAAAGAGTATTTTAAATGTGTTTGTTCCATACTGCTAAATTTTTCATTTTTTGGTATGATTTTTATGTTCATAACAGAAAATATATTTTTAACTTTAAATTATTTACTACCTTATGGTGTGTATTAAATATCTATATAATCTTATACACTCAAACACTTTCTTTCTTAAATATAAATCCTATAATAGCAATGCTTAAAAATATTCAGGCATCCATTTACTTTGGTGGTTGGAATAAGCGACGGAAAAGGGTCAGGCATAATTTATTCTGACGGGAAAATTGAGGTCAGGTTCAGGATAGAGCCTGAAAAAGCTGAATATAAAGGCAAGTATAACTGTAAAGAGGGTAAATCATACCCAGAGAAAGGTACATACAGCCAGGGAAACCCTTTATCTCCTGTGTCTGTAGTCATACCGATGCCTGACAAGGATGCGATACAGGCAGCGCTTGAGGCAGGGGCGGCTATGGCAGGATCTGTTGTGACTGCCAATATAGGCGTGGAAAAGGTTGTACTGAATACGATATCAAATCCTAATATAAGATATATAATTCTTTTTGGCAGGGACTCTTCCGGGCATATGTCGGGAAACACTATACTTAACCTGCACCGGAACGGGGTTGACAATAACAGGAAAGTTATCGGCTCTAAAGGTCTGACACCTTATCTGAAAAATATACCTTCTAAAGCTATTGAGAGGTTCAGGGAGCAGATTATTGCTGTTATTGATCTTATGGGCATTGATGATGTTGAAGTGCTTGATAAAGCTGTCGGCTTCACTATCCAGGAGCCTAAAAATGCTGTCAGGCTTGAGATTGAGAGAGATGGTAATACTGAATCTTTTGTCCTTTTTGATCCCGGGAAATTCGGCAAGGAGCCTATGAACATATCTATCACAGACGCTATTATGACAAACGGGCTATATGAGGCTTTGACGCATTATTCTACTTCAATTATTGTTCCGTCTATTGCAAAGGCGTATCCTTTGCTTTTGGATGCTGTCATGTGTGCAGGGCTTGAGCAGGACCTTGCGGATGAGAGGCTTTCTTTTACAAAGGAATTGCTTAATGTCACTGTGCATATAGAGACCCCGCTTGAGGATATGGTGCCTTCCGGGTACAAGCCTGAGGCATGGTTGAAAGACTCAAAAGAGGTCCAGCAGTATCTGGGGAAGTATGCGAACACTTATTTCAGTGAAGATCTCACTGTCGGCCTTGACAACGGGAAGATATCCAACATCCGGAAAAAATCAGGCGAGGAAGGGATGAAATACACTTACGGGTACTTTATCCAGAAACATTATGAGGTCAAACAGATACTGAAAGTCGCAAACGAGGTTGAGGAGAGCATTCGGAATAAGGAGCCGTCAAGAAGGATATTGATCTCTCTGCCGGACCCTAAGATATTCAAGAAAGTGAGCGAAGTCCCGTGCTTTATTGATTACCAGCTTTTCCCGCGGTACAATAAATATGATGATGTATGGGAGCTGCATGCTACAGCGCATATGAGGTCGCATGATGTCAAGAACGCTTTCCCGGCTAATGCTTATGCTTTTGCTACTATTTTAGAGAAGATAAGCTCAATTACAGGGACGCGACCGGGGACACTTACTATATTTTTTGGAAGTGCGCATGTTTATCTGAATCGGTGAGGTCTGATATTCTGTTTCATGATCTTGTTTCAATAGATTTATAATAATAACTTTTTTTATATCGTCAGATGATACAATTAAAGCAATTATTCGTTGATATAACTAATGAGTGCAACTATAACTGTATATATTGCGGAAGAAGAGAACAAGATTACGGCTACAGCAAGGTTTATAACCCAAAACTGTTGGATGCAGATGAGATAAAAGATATAATCTCACAATTAGAGCCAGAACTCATAACTTTTTCCGGTGGCGAACCATTGCATGATGAAGAAAGTACAGAAAAATTGATAGATGTATTAAGATATTGCAAAGAAGATATGGATATACAAAGTGTACTTTTTACAAACGGTTACAGGCTGCATGACAATCCTAAACTTTTGGAGACATTATATCAATATGTATCAGGAATCCAGATAGGTGTACATGATTATGAGAATTTAGACAGTATCAAAAATTTAATAAAATGGAAAACAAAAGATGACGATTATGGCAAACAGTCTTTGAAAATACATTTCATAATAAATAATGAAACTAAAAAAAATATTGGAAAAATAAATGATATTATTGAAGATATCGGGATTGATAGCATATTGAAACATAATATATATTTCACTTTTTTTGATATGATACCTCTTGGCCAATCAAAGAATATTGAAGGTCTTGCTCTTGGAAATAAAACGACAATTATGGAGAGAATAAAGGATTCCTATGAAGAAATATATTCCGATCCTGAAGAACTGAAACATTTTAATGTGATAATACGAGACAAAAATATAGAAGGTAATTTAGGTTATTCTTTTCCTGAATGTACTCTTAAGAATTCTCCAATAATTGATGCTTTTGGAAACATGAGATTTTGTGAAACAGTATATGGTTCTGTTTTTGGAAATGTAAGAAATGATAATATTGATGAGATATCTCTAAAAAGAAGGCATTGGTTTGATATAATTTATTTTTATGAATCTTTGGGATATGCATATACTTCACTTATCAATGATCTGGCATTAAAAGACGGCATTGATCTAGACAAGTATTATAGAAGATACTGTGCAATGAATATATCAACTTTGTTTAGACATTTCGATAATCCAGAAGAATTGATATTGTCTCTTGAAGATATGCTATCTGAGAAAAATCCATTAAATCCGGTTCCTGAAAAATACCTGAATCTTGACCTGACCATAATACAGAAACGTTTTCTTCAGGAAATCGTTAAACAAGGACCGGAGCTTATATTTGATTCAGAATCTGCTATTTATGGCATATCTAAAACCTTACCTGAAAAACTGTTGGATAAAATAAGAATTGATTCTTTCTATAAGATGTTCAATATAAGTCCTCTATTAATTAGTGAAGATGCGATTGGTGCTGTTAGAGATATTTTAGACAAGGAAGAGCTTGAAAAGATGATAGAAGTAATAGATCAAGACAAGGAGGTTGCATTAAGGATTATTGAAGAGGCAACATACCGCCATCTTGCATAAATCTGTATATATATCAATAATTGATACAGATATTTAAAGAAAAAGATGATAAAAAGTTAAAGAAATAATAAAAAAGGTTAAAAGATTAACCCATCGCTTCTTCTTCTGTACGCATGTTGCGCTTCTCGCTCTCGGCTGCCTTTTTCTCGACTTCCTCTTCGATGCCGAGCTTTTCTACAAGATCTTTATACCTGTTCCTTATCGTGACCTCTGTGACGCCGACAACGTCTGCGATGTCTCTCTGTGTCCTTTTCTCGCCGCATAGTACAGCCGCTATGTAAAGGGCTGATGCTGCAATACCTGTAGGACCCTTGCCTGAGA
The DNA here is from genome assembly GCA_023134675.1 of Candidatus Aenigmatarchaeota archaeon. GTDB lineage: Archaea > EX4484-52 > EX4484-52 > EX4484-52 > GLR71 > GLR71. Next base: position 3,561 of record JAGLUQ010000109.1, read on the forward strand.
TTATATCCTCGTCAGCCGCCTTGTCAAGTATATCTTTTGCCTTGGCATGGACATTTCCTGAAAGGCCTAAAAGAGAGCCGAACCTTGGTATGTATTCTTTTGCAGTTGCAGGAAGTATCCTTATGCTAAGCTCACGGCAGATGTACCTGTATGCTCTTCCTATCTCTCTTTTCTCTATACCTGATGCTGCTGAAAGTTCAGCCAGAGTTCTTGGAGAACCGTGCTCTCTTGCTATTGCATATATAAGGGCTGTGATTATGCTTTCCATTGACCTGCCTCTTACAAGACCCATTGTGACGGCTTTCTCGTAAAGTCTTGCGACTTCTTCATGAATGCTGGTGTTAAGGCCAAGATATGATATCTG
>JAGLUQ010000011.1 GCA_023134675.1 Candidatus Aenigmatarchaeota archaeon
ATAGAATAGATCTTATTTTTGTGTCTGTAAGGTACTTTTTCCAATCAGACCTTTCTTTTTTTGAATCGATAAGCTCTCTTCGGAGATTTTGCTCAAAATTGAATATCTTTGACTCATAAAGACAGAACAAACCTTCTTCTTTTGGCTCTACCTCTACCCATCCATCGTCCTGATACATGAAAGCATAAGGGTATGGAACATGCGGTGCCGGCATACCCCCCCAGAAGACAACAGTGTTGAAATTGAACTTCAAGGATTCTATGAGAAAGCCTACTCCAGACTGGGAGTCTATTGTGCCGTCGTTTATCATTCTGTCAAGGTAATATGCAAAACTGTATTGTGGATCCGGGTCTTTGGGTTCCGGAATGCTCTCGTCAGCTATCGTGTAATATTTAATAAAATGTGGATGTTTGATGTTTTTGATATTTTTACCCCTCAGTATGTTTGAGATTGGTTCTCTTGCGTAGGTTGTCCTGTTGTCCAGATGAAAGTCTTTATCTATGGAGTCTTTAAAGATATTTATTGCAAAATTAATGTCTACCATGAGTGTATATTTTAAAAGTAAATTTTAAAAGGATTTTGTCGGATTGAAAATTAACCATGCAAATTAAACCACATCAGGTGGTCACTAGATTATGTATAGCCTGAGATGTACTATAATATATGGGCATTTGCGAAGAACGAAAAGCATATAAAGTTAACTTTACACATATAAAGTAATATGGACACATATAAACTTAACTTTACAGTACTTGAACTGGAAATTTTCTCTTTGTTATGCCTTAGGGCAGGGGAAAGATTAAGCCAGAGAGAGATAGCGATAATACTTAAAGTATCTCCAACAGCAGTGTCTAACTCAATGCAGAAGCTAAAAGATGAGAGCCTTATCAAAGTTGAAAAAACAAAGACAATCAATTTCATTTCCTTTAACAGAGACGGCCAAAAAGCGAGAGAGTTAAAAAGAGTTGAAAACCTAAAAAATGTTTATTTATCCGGACTATCTGATTATCTGGAACAGGAGCTTCCAGGCGGAACCATAATCCTGTTCGGAAGCTATTCCAGAGGAGAAGATACAGATACATCTGATATAGACTTAGCAGTTATAGAAAGAAAGGATAAGATACTTAAATTTGATAAATATGAAAAAATGCTGAAAAGGAAAATAAATGTAAACTTTTATGATTCCTGGAAAGATATGCATATACATCTGAGAAATAATATCTTAAACGGTATCTTGTTGCACGGAAGCGTTGAATTATGAGGTATGTAAAACCTTTTGAAGAATTCATAAAAGATAAGATCATCAAAAAAGTGACTGCTGATAAAGAGCGAGCAAGAAGCCTTATCCTTGAATCCGAAAGGAAACTAAACTCATTAAATGAAAATGTGGAAAAGATAGGTGTCAAGGATGCAAATGCAAATGATTATGCGGAATACTGCTATGACATCTTGATGTTTTTGATCAGAGCAAGATTATATTTTGAAGGATACACCAGCAGAGGGTTGGGCGCACATGAGGCAGAAGTGTCTTTTGCAAGACATATGGGATTCAATGAAAAGGAAGTCTTATTTTTAGACCAATTGAGATATTTCAGAAACGGCATTCTTTATTATGGGAAAAGGCTTGATAAAGAATATGCAGAAAAAGTTCTGGAATTCACGTTTAAGAATTATGTTAAATTGAGAACAGGCAATATTTAAAATAGGTTTTTCTGAGTACGTTTTTAGAGATTAAGAAGGGTTTTGGATTGTTGAAAATCTGTTAAAGACAAATTAAACCACATCAGGTGGTCACTAGATTATGTATAGCCTGAGATATACAGTAAGAGAAAGAACGATTCTGTGCCAATTCCGAGGGGTTGAGATAAATGGATAAACGAAAAATAGAACGTTTTCCATCTGATTTCATGTCAACTCACAGAAGAAGAGGTAAATTTTATGGTATCACAAAATGTGATACCTTCAAAACAGTATCTGGGCGGTTCACTCCCTTATGTATTTACAGAACAGGGCGTTGCCATGCTTTCGGGTGTTCTAAGGAGCGATATTGAAATCAGAGAATCCTATATATTGAGAAGATGTACAGGGCGTTTAAGGTTCCTTCTCCTATTAGAACCCCCAATATGCATTTCCATAACGGTATTCTTAAAGTGCTTGACACATAGATTATGAGGTCTGTCGGGACTAACGGGAAAAGACTCCACCCAGCTATTATCGGCAGTTCTTTGTTGTTCAATGCTTTTTTGAGTTTCATTATCTTTTTTGGATATCTGGATTCAAAGGCACTGTCTAATCCTAAGAATCTTGCGTAGTGATAGACTATAATTGATGATGTGATTATTCCTATCATGTTTAACAAGTATGCTTCTGCGGGGGTGAATAGCAGGAGTCCTGCTATTGCAAAAGGTGTTGACGGTATGAAGAAGAGGCCCAGGATTGAGAGGAGCAGGACGTATGCGATTATTACCAGGATTTTGTTGTTGTCTGTGAATGTTCTTATTTGAGTTATGTCGAAGAGGTTTGGGTTTAAGTAGTAGGTGATCAATATTATCAGGACTACTGATATCCATGCGATGAATGTTTTCTTTTTGAATTTGTTTTGTTTCATTGTTGAGTCTTTGTTTGGGGAGATTTATATTTGGGCGGGAAGGGTTGGGTGGTGGTGATGTTTGAGGGGGTGGTAGAGCGTTAATACATTTAAAGAATTTGTTTAGCAAAAACAAAAATGTAATAGAATTATAATTTGTTGAGATTCTTATAGAATTATCTTATTTATCTTTTTTCTTCTCTTTCATTCTGATTTCTAAAATTTGGGCTTTTAAACCACTTGGAGCTGTAAATTTATTATCTTTTGTTGAGTATATATTCTCTATATCTAATTTTTCAATAACATTCTCTATCTTTTCTATATTATTTTTTCCAATTGCATGTATTCTTACAAATGGAATATCTTTAAGTTGGAGTCGGGTGTTAAGTTCTTTTTCAATTGTTTCTTCAGTTTTACTATTTCCTACAAAAATAGCTAATGAAAAGAAATGTATAGTATTATTAAAAAAATCCCTATACTTTTCAACATAATTATCTTCATGCTCAGATTTAAATATTTCAATAAATGGAATTAACATCTCATCAAAATAACCACCACCAATCAGATTAAATACTCTACATCCTTTTTCTGGATAATTACTATTAAGTTTATTATGAAGATTTTTGGCTTCGGGACTTTTCTTATCATATGCTCTTTTTACACGCCTTGCCATAATGATACATCGAATATCTTCTATGGGGAGAATTTCTTTAAGTTTTTTGATGTTTGTATTTTGCTCAATAGATAAATCTTCATATTCAAAATAACTATCCTCTAAATCTTTATGTACAATCTGAACTGGTAAACTTTCACTATCCTCATATTCTCCAATTTTATTGAAGATTTTATCAACTATTTTTGGATCAGTTATCTTGTTTTCTCCAATAATTACAGAATTAGAATTTATGATGATTTTTCTATTATCTGTTTTTCTAAGGTCTATATTTATTAATTTTTCTGGGATTATCCCTTTCAAGAAATCAAAAATACCCATATTAATTCCCGTTATGAATAAAATATTGGACTAATTCGGATTCTTTGTTTTTTAATGGGATTTTTGAACCAATCAAAACACCTGCAAATTCATCACCAGAAATACTTTCAAAATTTTGAGAAGTTATTGTTTTACCTTCAGAATCTATTAATTTTGATTCTTTATCTTTTTTGTATCCTAATGCTTTTATTAATTTATCCTTTACAGAATTATCAAAGACTAGAACCGGTAAATCTAAATCACTCATATAGCTCACTTCGTATTTACTTTATTAGATATATTACTTTTATATTTCTTTTTAAATTGAGTTTAATAACTTAAACAGTATTATATATATATTTATATTTTTTACATATATAACTATTTCGGTTATTTTTCTTATGCTTATTTTCAAGAAAATGATAACGAACCCCATTTAATCGTCCTGAGCTCAATCCTGAGCCGTCATCCTTTCAATAGGACTTACTCGTCATGTATGTATATATACAATATGGATATATAAGAGTTTCTAAAGATGGGGGGAGTTCTTTGGGTTTTTGGGTGTTTAAATACCTCACTAAGTCTTCTTAACAACTGTGTTTTCTACAATCTTTATTTCATCATCTGTAAGACCATATAGATCATAAACCATCTTGTCAATATCTTTGTCTGTTTTATCAATTTTTTCTTTTAGGTCAATAAGTTCTGTTCTTCTTTCAATAAAATAGTCTTCCAGTATCTCTTGTTCCTTATATGAAAGGTTTATTTTTTGTTTTTTGAGTTCTTTTAGGACATCTTTAAAATCTAAAGTGTAGAATTCATCTAACTTTTGGGTTATTTTTTCCAATCTTAAATTATCTTTTAATCTTGTCAGGAATTTTTGTTTTTTTTCATAGAATTGCTTATTTAAATCAAGCATTATGTCGGCTTTTTTTATGAATGGGGTTTGGTCTGAAGAATGTATTTTCGGAATTGGAATTTTATTTAAATCAGTAGGTCTAACATTAGTATCTTTATAATATTGTTGGAACCAAAAATCTACAAGTTTGGAATTTAATAAAGATAAAATGTATTTTAAATTATTATTTTTATTTTTAACAACAAAATTTGATAATCCGTCATTATTAATTATCTGCTCGTCTTGATATGTTGCGATTATTTGTCTTTTCATTCCTTTTCTAAACCTTTGAACTAATATGTGGGGTTCAAAGAAAAACTTAGGTTCTCTTGATCTAAATAACCATTTGCCATAAGAAATATATTCTCTCTTCCATTTTGTTAGATAAGGAGAGATATCCCCGCAATTTATTGCAGGATAATAAGTATTACTTTTTTTATGGTGTGAAGAATAAATTTTGTTTTCCACCATTTCTTTAGTTTGAATCGGATTTCCAGCACCGACACCATAAAAAGATGCACCTCTTGAAGACTCAGTAATATCTCCTAATTTATTTTCATTTTTTTCTACTTTTGAAAGAATAAATTGATATTTTGGATTTTTTAGATAATTGATTACATAATTAGGAGGAGACATACATTCTTTTAAATTAATAAAATATTTATCACTATATTTATCTTTGATAAAATAATTTAATTTAATTTTAGGTGCCACAACTTGTTCAAATCTTTTAATTAGTGTGTCTTTATTAGTTTTGGAATTAGTAAAAATTTCAATAGAACAATCTACCATCCCATCATCAAAAACTTTAAGTAAATTAATAATTGTTTTTATACTGCAATTTTCTAATAATTGTTTTCTTAATAAAGAATAACTCGAAAGATTTAACCAAGTGTTAGGCGTAATATATCCCATATTACCATTTTTCATTAAAAGCTTTTTATGTAATGATATAAAATAAATATATGAATCAAAATTTCCCTCTCCTACTTGATATTCTGTATTTAAATATTTAATTTCTTCTTCTGTTAATTTTGCACCATAAGGTGGATTCCCAATAACAACATCAAAACCGCCTTTATCGAAAATATCTTTGAATTGTTTTTCCCATTTGAATGCTTTTGGATCAACTTCCTTATCCTCAATCAATGAATTTCCCTGCTTTATGTTTTTTGATAGATCAATAAGTTTTCTGTTTTTTGTGGCCATCTTCAAAAACAGGCTAAGTTTTGTTATATCAACAGACTCTTCATTGATATCAACACCGTAGATATTTCGTTCTATGATTTCTTTTGCTTTCTGCTCTTCCCAGTTTTTCCGTATCCAGTTCGAAGATTCATCTGATTTTTCCATAGATTCAAGTGATTTTATCAATGATTTTTGACCTTTTTTGCTCTTTAGAGCTTCTTTCATATCTTTAGTATATGCCCCGCTTATCTGCTTAAAATTTTGTATTTCTCTAAAGATTTCAAGAAGGATGTCAACTGCTTTTATCAAAAAAGCACCACTACCACAGGCAGGATCCACTATTTTTATATTCTTGAATTTTTCTTCTAATTCGGAAATATTATCTGTATATTCAGTTACAAGTTCCTTGACATCCGTTGTGTCTTTTTTTGAAAGATATGGAATTATAGTATTCCTACAAATATAATCAGTAATATATTCAGGTGTATAATATACTCCCTCTTTTTTTCTTCTTAAATCCTTCATCCCTTTTAATTCTTCCAAATCAGAAATAGATTGCTCGAATATGTGCCCAAGTATATTTACATTTACTTCTGTATTGAAATCAAAAGAAGCCATCACTAATAAATTTCTTATAATTGGATTAAGTTTTTCTTTATGTGGTGATAGAATATCGTTTGTATATGTACCTAAATCAACTTCTTTTTTTAATTTGGATTGTTTATAAATTTCCTTAAAAAAATCAGTATCTCTTTTGTCTTTAAAATAGATTCTTTCTGGTATTTTTTGTTTAAAAAGACCGCCATTAAACGCAAAAACTGTTATTGGCTCTTTTTGGCCTGTATTTAACATTTGGAAAAATTCAGAAATTGCAGAAGAAATCCGTTTAGAATATTCTGATAGGGATTCAGATTTTAATTCTTTTAAGACTAATTTCTCAAATATTCTTTTTGGTAATTTTTCTGTATCTTCTGCAAAAAATATAAACATTAATCGATTAAGAAATAATTGCGCAAAATGTATTGGTGTATTTACTGTATCGCTCAATTCTCCATTCTCTTTGAATTCCTTTATCAGCATCAATCGTGTTTCATGATATAGCTTATAGAACTCTTTTGTAAATTCTCGTTCTTCAATTTCAGATTCGTGTGTTAATTTTTCTATAAAATTACTATCAAGACTTTTTCTGGAAAAAATTGCAATAAACTCTTTAAGTTTTTGTGGATTATCTCTAATTGATTCAAAATCAAAGAGGTAAAACTTTCTACTTCCTTCGGAACGCTTAAATAAGATGAACTGTTTGTAATTAGTAACAATCCCATAAGGAGTTGCATTCAAATTCATATATCTCCAGAGTTGTTCAACAGGAGATTCAGGATTAATTCTTTTTTGTTTTGCAAATAAATCTTTTGTATCTGTACCTTTTACTTCTATTTTCAAAATAGACTTTCCATTTGAATTGTAAGAAAATTCAACATTATCTTCTTCATGTGCCATATCAGGATAATCTAAAAGTTCTGTCAAGATGATTCTGTTAAATCTCAAATAGTTTTGCTTTTCTTTAAGTTCTCCATTAGAAAGTAATTCTAACCATTCTTCTGCCGCTTTCTTTTGTTTTGTGGTGATCGGTTCTTTATTTGTAAGCTTTTCAATTGTTTTTTTATTAAAAAGTTCGTTAATTTCAGCCATAAATACCACAATAGATTAATAAAATACGATTAATTATACTTTGATAGGTATGTTTATATTTGTTTGATATTTATTTCTTTGTTTTGTAACCAACATAATCCAATATTGGTTCATATACTTCTGCCTTTTTGCTGTTAAAAACATCCAAGGAATTAACTTTTGAGATATCAATTCTTGCATAAGAAGATATAATATAGATAGGATTTATAGAATGTTTTTATAGTAGTATTATATAGTAATTTAATGAGAACACCTAACAATTAATTCTTTTATTTCTCTGGGTTCTAAATCAAATTTAACAGCTAAAATAGAAGCATTTTTGAAAAAGTTATGCCTGTATTCAATCTCTTCTTGATCAATAAAAATTTTGAGTTCATTACAATCCTTAAAATCCCACTTAATTTGAGAATTATTACTTTGATTATAAATAAAGATATAATTATTTATAGGAATATTAAATCGGTTTTTGATGGTTATACCCTCCTCTTCATATAATACACCATCGGAATAATCTATTTTCTGACTTAAGTTAAAATAAATATCTACCAAATCTCCTTTTTTCACGGATTTTACATATTTTAGAGTCACAGAACACTCAGGCACTTTAGATTGAAACGTTTTTGCTGAAATTTTTATTTTATCACCTTTATCTTCCCAATCCGCACAATTATCATCATAAGGTGATTTTTCAATCACATTATTATATCCAAAGGGCTTAGATATCTCTTGTACTGAATTTAAACCAAAATTATAAAACGGTGGCTTTATTTTGTAAAGCCTATCCAAGTACATCATATAAGTCATTTCTTCATTTGAAAATTCATAATGTGGTATTGGTTGATACAACTCAACATAAGAGTCTGTTGTAGAACTAAAACTAAGTATAGGATTCGATAAGAAGACTGTAAATAAAGATACGAAACTTCCAACTATTAGTCCAGTTATTAGTCCAAATATAAACTTTTTCCTAGATTTCATCCATGATACCTCAATAGTCATTATTTATGTTCTTTTGTTTTAGTTGCATACTTTTCAATCTATTATATAAAATCCAATTTAAAAGAAAAATAATGTTTTCTGAAAATTTAATGGCGATTTTTAAATCACTTCTAGATAAATAGATCCCATGAACTACATTATTTCTTAACAAAAGAAATGTATTTATTGCTGCATAAAGTTTCTCATTTATTATTTTATTTTGAAATAAAAATCTATTTATATAGTGCATATTTCTTGGTAAATACTCAACTTGTATGTCATTTAATTTAAATAACTCATTCAATATTTTTTCAATTTTAATAGAGTTCTTTAAAAATTTCACATTAAAATCATCAATATTATATTCATTTTTTATATTATATTTAATTTCATCAATTTTTTTCTTTGGAATTTTATTGATTTCTTTTTTTAATAAAGTATGTTTAGTCCTTAATTCATCGCCATTTATAATTTTTGTAGAGATTTGAACGGACTGATTTTGGTTTATAGAATTAATAACTGTATTTTGTAGAATTGAAAGTTTATTGTCTACACTTTCTCTGAATTCATCAAAATCTTTTTTTAATTTTATGATGTTGAGAATTTGAATTTCTTTGACTAGTGGTAAGAATGCCAATACGATTAAAAGTGCCAAAAAAAGATAACTTGTAACATCTGTCTTTATTTGAAAAAGATCAATCTGATATGAAATAAAGACTGATAATATAACAAAAAATAAAATCACGCCATAAACCTGCTTTATGGTCTCTTTAAGCCCCTTATCCACCATACGTATCCCTTTAACATAAACTTATTTAAATATGTATCAAACACCACCTGTTCTGAAAACTGCTACTGATAACCGAGTCTATAGCACTTAACTTATAACAAAGGCAATAGAAACACATCCTCATCACCACAAACATATAAACACCCCGCTGACTAAATAAAGATAGGTGCAATCCTCATGCTAAACTATACGAACTTAAAACACAGGCCAACAGACAAAGAACTTGTCTGCGAATTCTATGTTGAACCAAACAGAGTAACAATGGAAAAGGCATGCGAACAGGTGGCAGCAGAATCATCAATAGGTACATGGACAACTATCTCGACGATGAACCCGAGAGCTGCTGAAAAACTAAGGCCTACTGTGTTTTCTATCAAAGGCAATACTGTAAAGATTGCATACCCGCAAGACCTATTCGAGGCAGGCAATATGCCTGAGATTTTATCTTCTATTGCCGGCAACATATTCGGGATGAAGACTGTCAAAAACCTGAGACTGAATGATATCATATTTCCGAAACAGATTGTAAAGTCTTTCAAAGGGCCGAGGTTTGGAAAAGAGGGAGTCCGAAAACTTACAAAAGTAAAGGAAAGGCCGTTCTGCGGGACTATTGTCAAGCCTAAAGTAGGGCTTAACCCGGCCGAGCATGCGAAAGTAGCATACGAGGCATGGGCAGGAGGACTTGATGTTGTCAAAGATGATGAGAACCTGTCCTCTATGACTTTCAACAAGTTTGAGACAAGGATAGCTAAGACACTGGATGCAAGAGACAAGGCGCAGACTGAGACAGGAGAGAAGAAGATCTATATGCCGAACATCACGGCAGAGACTATGAAGATGCTGGACCGCGCAGATTATGTCAAGTCGTTGGGCGGGGAGTACATCATGGTGGATATCCTGACCTGCGGATGGGCAGGCTTACAGACTGTAAGAGATGCAAACCTAAACATGTTCATACATGCGCACAGGGCAGGGCATGCGGCGTTCACAAGGAACCCGAAGCACGGCATCAGCATGAAGACTATAGGCAGGGTGGCAAGAGTGATAGGAGTTGATCAGCTGCATATAGGTACTGCTGTCGGGAAGATGGAAGGATCGGCTGAAGATGTCATAAGTTCACAGAAAGGGCTTGAGGAAGATATGTTCGGTATCAAGCCAGTCCTTAGTGTCGCATCAGGAGGGCTTCACCCGGGACATACACCTGATCTTGTGAAGATATTAGGCAAGGACATTGTCGCGCAGTACGGCGGCGGGTGCCACGGGCATCCGGAAGGTACGAGAGCCGGGGCTACAGCTATAAGGCAATCTATTGAGGCTGCGACTAAAGGGATATCTCTTAAAGAATATGCTAAATCAAAACGGGAACTTGCTCTTGCTTTGAAGAAGTGGGGGTAATTCCTTTTACAATCCCCATATATCTGTTGATATGGTCCAGATGACCTTTTAAGAAGTTAGCGTTTGTTATGTATCTGTAGATTCGCTTCTGATTACTTTCAGATATAGGGATATCAAGAAGTTCCATATATTTCATGAGCACGCCCGATGCAAGAAGAAGATCTGCTTCTTCCGTTCCTTTTTGTTCTATAAGAAGACGTAATGAATATTTTGAATTATTGCTATAATCAATCCTACAAAGAATATCATTTGCATTATACTCTGTATTTGAACATATTTTTATCTCAACAGGATTATCAGTATCCAAATCATTCAGCCCTTCATCAAGAGAGAACAATTGATCAGTAAAAGAATCAACATCTGATTTTATATGACCAAATATATCCTGGCATTCCTTTTTCATGCTATCTCGGTATGTATTGATCATCATTTTCAAAATGTCTAAATCCTTTGTTTTTCCGGACCTGAAATCAATTGAATGTTTAGCAAAAGCATTATGAAAGTATTTGAAGGCAGTCTTTTCAGACAAAGAATCATTTGTATTCAGATAGGATAGGAATGATTCAAATTCATCGAAATATTCAGGAATATTTTTTCTATAGCTTTTAAGATTAATTGAAATCTCTTTTTTATTTTTTGATTTAGAAGAACTGTTATTAAGATTATGTAATATATTATTATTATTTCTTGTTAAAAATAGTGGTATCCCTCTGTCAGTATAAATGCTACCGACATTAACAGTGCTTTTTTTTGTATTGTAATGCTCTAAAAAAGATAAAACATATATATTTCTGATTACAGTGATAAGGCCACCCATATTCAATTCGCTTTCTGAGATTGACATATCAAAAACCGGAATACAATACTTACAATTAATCAAGATTCTGAACTTTATAAACTTTTTTTGCCACCGCAACACAAAAACAATAAATACACCAACACACAAATAAAAAACAGGATGATAACATGAGAATAATTGTGATTGGCGGCGGGAAGATAGGAGAGCACCTGACAAAAGTGCTGTCAAAGAAAAAACACAGCATAACGCTTATAGAAAATGAGAAAGAGCTGTCAAATGAACTTGCTTCAAACCTTGATGCGCTTGTCATAAACCAGGATGGAACGACAATGTCAATCCTCAAGGAAGGCGGCATAGAGGAGTGCGACGCAGTTATCAGCGTGACAGGAGATGACAAGACAAATCTTATGGTGTCTGAGATAGCGAAAGGTATAGGCGTCCCTAAGATAATAGCAAGGATCAACAACCCGGGAAATGAAGATCTTTTCGTGAAACTTGGGATATCGCAGGTGGTGCCTGTGACACAGAATGCTGTCAATGCTATCGAAAACTCGCTCATTGAAGGAAATATCAGGATAATATCAAAGATAGGTGACGGCAAGGCTGCCATATTTGAAGTTGTTGTCCAGAGCGGAAGCGAACTTGAGAACCATAAAGGAAATGAGGTCTACGGCGGCATGATATCTGCCATATACAGGAACGGGGCTGTCACCATACCTGACAGGAACATGAAAGTAGAGGCAGGGGATGTCCTTATCATTGTGAGCGAAGACACGCACATGAAAAAGATAATAGACATGGTCGGAACAAAGAAGTTGAAAAGTTGATACGATGAAAAGCGTCATGGCATACATGGGTCTTCTGCTTGAGATATTTTCAATATTTCTTATACTGCCTATAATTGTGTCATACATATATGGCGAGCCTGCCACACCATTTTTTGCCGCGTTCACGATTGCTATATTCATGGGAATCTTCCTTGAGAAATATTTCCAGAGAGAAACGCTTGACCTCTCAAGAGGTCTTGTGCTTACAGCTCTTACATTCATCATGTTCTCTATCCTGGGAGCCATACCTTTCATGCTGATGGAAGACGGATCTTCAATGCATCCTATTGACGCTGTCTTTGAAAGCGTATCAGGGTTTACTACGACAGGACTTACTGTTTTCTCTGATGTGGAGACGCTGCCAAAAAGTATACTTTTCTGGAGAAGCGAGACGCAGTGGATAGGAGGCATGGGGATAATCATACTTTTCCTCTCAATCCTGAGCGGGCTCAAGACATCATCCCTTGCGCTATACAGTGCGCAGGGATACAGCGAAAGGATAGAGCCGACAATAAAGGAAACAACCCAGAAGATGGTAAAGATATACGGCACATACTCAATTCTCGGGTTTTCTGCCCTTTACCTGAGCGGGCTTCCTGTCTTTGAGGCGATCACAACTATGTTCAGCGCCATATCTACAGGAGGATTCACTGTGGTGAACGTGTTTTATACAAGCAGCTGGACGCTTGCTGTCGTATCCATCCTCATGATACTGGGTTCCATTAACTTCATAATACATGACAAGATATTCAAGAAAAAATTTGATATGGTCCGGAACAATGTTGAGATACGGTCGTTTTTTATCACACTTGCTATTTTCATACTGGTGGCATACACGACGACAAGGTCGCTTGAGATATCTGTGTTCCAGATGATATCTGCCATGACTGCTACAGGCTTTAGCATAACCAATGTCAGCATGCTTGCACCTGTCCTGATATTCATAACAATTATTGCTATGGTAGTGGGAAGTTCTTCAGGGTCTACTGCAGGAGGGATAAAGCAGCTGAGAATAATACTTGCGCTCAAGTCTGTTGCGTGGGCTATCAAGAAGACAACGCTGCCCAAAGATGCTGTTATACCTCTCAAGCTGAACGGTGAGCAAGTCAAAGATGATATAGCCAGGATAACGCAGGTGTTTATATTCACATATCTGGCAATTCTTGGGCTGGGTGCGCTTAGCCTGATGTTTTACGGGTACACGCCAATTGCATCAATATTTCAGGTCGCCTCCGCCATGGGCACTGTCGGGATGTCAGTGATAAATGTAGGCGCCTCGGAGGCCGGTGTCAAGGCAATCCTTATGGTATGCATGTTTCTTGGCAGGCTTGAGATATTCCCGATATTTGTAATTATAGAAAAGATGATAATTAGAAGATGAAAGACTTAGATGTGATTAATATGCTTAGACTCAAAGCCAAATACCTTGACATAGAGCCCAGATACCCTCTTGTCATCATGAATACTGATGACGCGAAAGAGATAGGGGCGAACAATGCGGACAGGGTGATTGTGACATTCCGCAGGAAAAGCAAGATAGTCATTGTCGAGACCACAGACATGCTTGTAGCAAAAGGTGATGTCGGGCTTAACAGGAGAGCTATGAAGTACGGCATAAAGACAGGTGACATGCTTCACATAGACCCTGCCCATAAGCCGTCGTCTGTGGAATACATAAAGAAGAAGCT
>JAGLUQ010000110.1 GCA_023134675.1 Candidatus Aenigmatarchaeota archaeon
GTCAATCTTGACGAAAAGCGCTGAGCCTTCCTTTCTGATTTCCGGCTGTGCCGTTACAGGACTCTGTGGTATGGGAGCTACAGCCTGTGCGGGCTGCGGGATTGCCTGTTGAGGTAATATGGGATGAGAATGTTTCGGAAAGTTTGCCTGTTCTTGTATAGGATAAGGATTATTTTCTTTTTGAGGCAGGACTGATTTAGGCTGTATATTTTCTTCAGGCGCTTTTATCGGGGGTTGTGGTGCCGGCTGTCCTGGATTTTGTATAGGGGCAGCGGAAGGTAAAGGATTGTTTATCGGCGCGTGACTGTGGTCAAAATCTATGCCTATCGCTTTTTTCAGCCTGTCTATATTGTCATCTGGAGCCATAAGTTCACCTTGATATGTATAATACGTTTTTGTGTTATATATATCTTTTTTCTATGCATGGTAATTTTTATGCATATTATTTATTAATATTTGGCAAAACAAATAATCTTATGACTGAATTGTCCAGCCTTGATTTCCGTGTACTTGTGGAGGAGCTTCAGTTCCTTGCCGGCGGTAAGATACAGAAGATATACCATGAAGGGAAAGATCTTCACATATCTGTCTTTGTCAAAAGCAAGGGCACTAATATGCTTGTTACAGGCGACGGCAAGTTTTTCACTACACCGCATTCTTTGAAGCATAAGGAAAGGCCGACAGGTTTTTGCATGTTCCTTCGGAAAAGGCTTTCAGGGCAATGGATTGACAGCATAAAACAGTTAGGTTTTGAGCGTATTCTTTTGCTTGAGACTGTGGACTATAAGATCTATTTTGAGCTTTTCAGGAACGGGAACACTATAATAACAGATAAGGACGATAAGATTGTATCTGTGATGTCTGTGCAGATATGGAAAGACAGGGTACTTAAGGCAAACGAGATCTATAAGCTTCCTCCTGTATCATATGATACACCAAAGCTTGATGCAGACGCTTTCAGCTCAGCCCTTGGCAAGTCATCAAAGAATATCATCTCTTTCCTTGCGCGTGATCTGGGTTTTGGAGGGAATTATGCAGAGAAGATACTTAGTCAGGCAAAAATGGATAAGGACATATCTGCTAAAGAACTGAGTCCTATGCAGACCAAGAAGCTGTTCAAGGCAATATCCAGTATGCTTGTGATGAAGAAAGAGCCGCAGATAATTCTTGAAGACAGCAAATATGCTGACCTGTCGTCTTTTAGCCTTACGAAATACATAAAATCTGACAAGAAGAAATTCAGCACTCTCAACGAGGCGGCTGATGAGTTCTATGTGTCCAAGATGGAGATTGAAGAAGAGAAAGAAGTAGTATCAAAATCAGATAAGCAGAAAGGGTCTCTTGAGCACAGGCTTGATGTACAGACCCGTTCTTTAGAGACTGTGAAGAAGATTATAGAGGAATGCAACCATAAGGCTGAGATGATATATTCTAATTTCAAACTGCTTGAAGATATGATACGGCAGGTCAATGATGCGGGTGAATCCAAGGGCTGGGATTTTGTGCTGAAGCAGGTGAAATCCGGAAAAGTAGGTAAGATAAAGAGTATAGATCTCAAGGAAAAGGTCATGATTGTTGATGTCGGGGCGAGCGTAAACATATATATTGACAAGCCTTTGAATCACAGCGCTGAAATGTATTACCAGAAAGCTAAAAGGTCTAAGGGGAAGATACCAGGTATTGAAAAATCGATAGCTCTTACAGAAAACAATCTTGGAAAGCTTGAATCGGCGCCTGTTCCAAAAGCAAAGCTAAAGATACGGCGGGCTGTGGAGAAGAAGGAATGGTTTGACAAGTTCAGGCATTTCAGGTCATCTTCCGGTTTTTTTGTCCTTGCCGGAAAGGATGCCACGTCAAATGAGGTTCTTGTGAAGAAGCATACAGATAAGGATGATGTGATACTTCATGCAGATATAGCAGGGTCGCCGTTTGTTGTCATTAAGGCTGAGGGGAAGAATATAGACAAAAGTACATTGTCTGAGGCGGCGCAGTTTGCTGCTGCGTATTCCAAGGCATGGAAGATGCGGGCCGGCACTGTAGATGTCTTTTGGGTGGCGCCTGAGCAGGTTTCAAAGCAGGCGCCTTCAGGGGAATACATACAGAAAGGGTCTTTTATGGTAAGGGGCAAGAAGAACTGGGCAAAGCCTGAACTTCGGCTTTCATTTGCTTTGGTTGACGGTAAGGTCATATGTGTGCCATTAGAGACTGTAGTTTTAAAGACAAAGAAATATGTGACAATCGCACCAGGATATAAGAAATCAAAAGCGTTTGCGAAAGAAATAAGGACAAAGCTTTTCTCTTTGAGCTCAAAGGATGAGCAGGAGATCCTGAAAGAGATATCTGTAGATTATATCCAGAAATTCATACCTTCCGGTAGCGGTGAGATATTGAAATGATTTCTTTTACCTGTTCAGGCGTTCTTTTACAGCTGCACTTATAAGAGGCAGTGCTATTGTCGCGTCGCATGTGACATTTACATATTTCGCTTTTCTGTTAAGCTTGCCCCAGGATATGCCTTCTCTTAGCTCCGCCCCTGACGAGCCGCCTGACTCAGGCCTGTCCGTCGTTATCTGGACTGCGTATGACGCTGATGTGGGTGCGAACTGCAATGCCTGCTGGACATAGTTTTTCGGGACTCCTCCGCCTATGTAGATGACTCCGTTTTTTTCTGATGTCCATGTGATATCTATTATCTGTTTCAGGTCTGCGAAGGCAGATACTTTTATCTGGTTTTCCTGCATATATCCCCAGACCTGAAGGCCAATACCTGAGTCGCTCAGGGCAGGGCAGAATATGGGTATCTTTTTCTCTGCGCAGATTCTCAGTATTGAGTCTTCTTTAGGTACTTCTTTTCCCAGAAGCCAGAGGAACTCTTTTATGTCCATCTCTTCTTTTGGCATTTTTGCGAAAACTTTTTTACAGAATTTCTCAAGACCCTGGTAGACTTCGTCAGGCATGAAAGCATCGTATATCCTGTCTATCTTTTTCCTGTTCAGTTCCTCGTCGCTTATCAGGTGCGTTCCCTGGTAATGATGGTAGCCTAAAGCTTCTATAAGGTCGTGGGTCAGGTTTGCTCCTGTGGTGACGAGGACATCTACCCAGCCGTCTTTGAGCATGTCTATTATTATCTGCTTCTGTCCGCCGGGAACCATGGCGCCTGCAAGGCCGAGAAATACAGTACATTCTTTGTCTCTTATCATATCTTCTATGACTTTTGTGGCTTTCGCTACTTTTCCTGCTCCCATGACACCTGATTTTTCCATCTGTTCTACCAGTTTTCCGCAGGTCATCATCTTTTCAGTCTTGATATGACGCACTTTCTTAAGATCTTCATGCATTTATATCACACAGCCATAATCTATATGAATATAGATGATAAAAATATTATAAAGGTAATCTGCTATGTCAATGCTCAACAATATAGGTAAAAGGTACAGAGCACAGAAAAAGCTCATTTCTGAAGGGAAGGCAGGCAACCCGGAATATGCGCTCAAGAAAATTGAGGCTGTGGTTGAGCAGGCGAGGTCTTTCCAGAATCTTGACAGGCCGCAGGCGATAACTATTGCGAACAAGGCATTGGATGACTGTGAGCAGGCTCTTGAGAAATACAGGAAAGTTGATGATATTGACATGGTCTTTGAGATCAATGCTATCAAAAGTGAGATTCAGGGATTTCTGACCAATTTTTCGGTTGAAGAAGTTGACCGCGCCCTGCATAAGTCTGACGGTGACAACTATCTTGATGAGGCAAGGAAGAGGTTTATACTTGCGAAAAAAGTCAAGAACATAAAGAGACAGGATTCCATAGTCTATGTTCTTGCGGCAATCAAGCGATATGATGATGCTCTTATCTATTTCAGGCAGGAGAATATTGGCAGGAAAGACATTGCTGAGGCTG
>JAGLUQ010000111.1 GCA_023134675.1 Candidatus Aenigmatarchaeota archaeon
ATAGATTGACGTCTATTGGTTTTTGATAAAGTTTGTCCATTTTGTTACGACGTCAACTATGATATCATACATTGATGAAGCCCAGAGCCTCGTCAATCCTTGTAATTTCCGGACCTGTTGTCTGGTTTCCTATCAGGTATCCGTTTGAGTTTGCTATCATGCCGCTTCTTACGAAACTGCCGCCGAAATTCACTGAGCCTATGTCGCCATCTGTCTTCAATGTCTTTTCCACAAGCTCAAAATCCTCTTTCTCCACATGCATGTTCAGGAGGAAGCCCTTGTTTGTCGGCATGCAGAGAGAACCTATGATTGAGAGGTCCATCAGGTCCGATACTGTGACAGGCACATTGAGAGCTTCGGATATCTCGTCCCTGTGCTTCTCTATAAGAGGGGATATCATTGCTGCCTTGTCATTGCAGATGATAAGGTTGCCCAGCGCTGTGTGCTCTGTCTCTATCATCTTGATTTTTATGTCTTCGGATATCTTTGACATCTCATCTTTCAGATAGTCAAGCTCTTTTGCTTCCATTATGTTTGGTACAAGGACTGCGTTTGAGTTTCCTGCAAGAAAAATGCCTGCGAAGCATGTCCTTGCCGCTCTCATCACTATGACAGGAACTTTAAGGACTTCAGCCAGCTCAGCCTTGTCTGCTTCTATATCAGAAATAATTGCAAACCTGTCGGTAGCAAGACCGTACAGGCCTACATTAGGATCGCCGTTCAGGGTTGTCTTCATGACGCGCATAATAATCACTGCTTATATGAAAATATGAATAAAAGAAAGAAGAAAATCTATTTCTTTGCAGGTTCAGGCTTGGCTTCGGGTTTCTTGGTCTTTGGCTTTTCAGCTTCAGGCTTTTTTTCCGGTTTTGGTGTCTCCTTTGCTGTGTCTTTTTCAGCAGCTTTCTCTTTCACAGGCTCTGCCTTATCTTTTTTGGCTTCGGGAGCTTTAGGTTCTGGCTTTTCTGCCTTGGCTTCGGTAGCTTTAGGTTCTGCTTTTTTCTCGCCTGTTTTTGTTTCCGGTTTCTTGTCAGCTTTCTCTTCCGGCTTCTTGTCTGCTTTCTTTTCCTGTCCCTTTTCAGCTTTTTCTTCGGGTTTCTTGCCTGCTTCTGGTTTTGCCTCTGTTACCTCTTTTGCTTTTGGCTTCTCTTTTTTCTTTTCCTTCTTCTCTTTAAGATAATCCATGGATGATGTTGCAAGATCTACCCATATTGTCTCTATATCATCTTTCTTGTGCGGGACCATCTGCACCTTGACCTTTCTTGGAGGGTTCTTTATGCCTCTTGACCATATCATGTGGTTGAGGTCGGAACCTATCTTCACGGACTCTGTCTTCATGTGCTTCTCTGTGAAAGCCCGTATGACAGCCATTGCTCTTTTGCTGCGCTTCTTTATGGACACATTCCATGCGTCTCTTAAAGGTATGGTGTAAAGCCTTTTTTCTGCCATAAGAATCAACCTAGTATTTTATGCTGCTCCTTCTCCAGCTTCTGGACCTGAATCTCTTAACTGTCTTGTGCCTTGCTCTCTGCAGGCCGAAGACCTTAAGGTCTATCCATCTTGGTGCTGCCTTGGCCACTGCCTTCTCGGTCAGCATCTTAATCTTTTTTGAAAACGTCTTGTGCTTTGACATAACAATCACATATTACTTTACTTTCTTTTTATGTTCCATTCTGGTTTTTTGACAAGACTGTCAAGGATATTACGGAACATGTCATCATTCAACGGTTCTCTTATCCGGCCCTGCCTGTATACTGATACAAGATACAACTGTACCTGCATTGCGAAATCAGGCTTTGTTGCCTTTATCATCAAAAGCCTTTCCATCGCCTTTGCATCAAGCAGCTTTGGTATTATTGTCTTAAGCTCTGCCTCGAGCTGTGCCATCTGTGCTGAAGCATCCTGATAGTTTGATGCATCCTGTGCCTGAAGTTCTGCCATCCTTCTTTTTTTTATCTCATCAAGAGACATGGACATAGGATCACTTCGCCTTCTGGGTCTTGTAAGCAAGATTGTCTAGGAATTTCTGGCCTTTCGGTGTTATGCCTCTACCTTTAGGAACTTTCTGGACAAAACCTGCTGTCTCAAGCTGCTGAATGCATTTCCTGATTATGTTTCCGGAAGCGTTCCTTCTCTTCTCAGGCTTGTAGCCCTTATTCTTCCTTCCGCCATAGACTGTCCTGAGACGGTCTACACCCACAGGAGATATGTATACCTTTCTCATGATAGATGCGGCTCGCATATACCACCATTCCGGGTCTTCCGGAACTCTCTCGTTGTGGGATCCTGTCTTTACGAAAGGCGCCCATTCAGGAGGTTTTATTTCTTTTACCTTCTTGAGCTCTTCTGACGCAGCTTCTATAAGCCTGCCTGGTTCAACATCAAATACTGTTACCATCGATTCACCGTAATTATATATGATTTTTTAGAAATCAGCAACTCTACTCCGACACCGCTTTCGGAATAATAATTTCTATTCCATTTTTATAAGGTTAGCTTTATAAAAGTTTGCATGAGTGGCTGAACAATAAGACGATGTATTCCTTTTAAGCCCGATTTTCCAGTTCTTAACCGGGCAGCCTAGAGATATATGATACCTATAAGTAATCAAAAGACATATAAAGGTTTTGTGAACATACAGTAATTGTTTTAATGAAGGTTTTATTATGAATATTACAAAAACACAAGGTTTAGGGGCGCAGGGATACTCTGCATTTATTATAGATGGCATGAAAATTAATCCAAATGGATATGGACCAAAAGTTGCGGGTGTTGTGTGTTCTTTATTGGACAATATGTATACAAACAATGGTTTTGATGAATTGTCTACAAAAGAAGAGATACTCGCTGTTATTAAAGAAGGTTCCAATGGATATGGTACACCATCACTGGTTGATGTGGCAAAGGCATTTCCTGATGATATAGCCAGACGTCTTTTAAACGCAGAACTGACAGAAGACATAGAGAGGAGTTATCAATAAGCTCATCAGTTTTTTCTTTCTTTTTTCTCTTTTACATAAGGTATTCTTTTTTTCTGGCCGCATTTAAGGCAGGTCAGGATGACATACTGCTTTTCTGAGTTTACTCTCTGCCGGGCGTTTGCGCCATAGACCAGGAATGCGCCGCATTTCCTGCAGAACCTGCGCTTCAGCTCTCTTGGTATAGGGACATTTATCTTTGTGCTTATGTTTCTTGCAATCTCTACATACCTGTCTGAAAGGCCCGGGTCTGTCTTGAATCTCTTGTCTGCCTGGCTGAAAAGAATCTGTATCCGCTCTTTGGCTATATCTACCTGCCATGTCTTCTTTTTTCCTCTCGGCCTTTTTTTGAACATCATTATCGTATATTATTTGGTATGATTGGTTTTTAATGTTTGGGGTGTGACGGATGATATATATATCTAGGAATGCAATTATTATTACTGATTGCTTATGGTTGTTCAAAAAGTTAAAAAACTGTACAGGTCAAAGAAGGACAGGATGCTTGCAGGTGTTTGCGGAGGTATTGGCGAGTATTTCGGGATAGATTCGACGCTTGTTCGGATCTTGTGGGTTCTTCTGACTCTTGGTGGCGGTGCAGGTCTTATATTGTATATAATCTGTGCGATTGTGATTCCTGAGAAGACAAGATGAAGAGGATAAAGGTATGTTTTCTGGCATTAGAACATAAGCTGCATTTATGAGGATGCTTCACTATAATCCAGCTCTTTAGATAACAGAGATACTGGTTTTTCTCTCAAAAAAAATGGAATTCTTGCTGTATCCATATAATTCAGATATTTCTGTATTGGATGGGGGATAAGCTTGTATGAATCTTCAGGTGCAATAATAGGATCATCATCCCGTGATACTATAGAGTATTCAATCCCATCAATTATTTTAAAAATGTCTG
>JAGLUQ010000112.1 GCA_023134675.1 Candidatus Aenigmatarchaeota archaeon
ACAATTGCATCTGACACTTATTGTACATATCATTATGATTCTTTTCATTAAGAAGAACAATAAGCTCCTTGAGTTTTGAGTTTTTTAAGCATAATATAAGCATGTCGTCAATGTTTAAATATCCCTTTTCAAAAATCTTTTTATTTTCAGATTCAGTAAATAAATCTTTTAGCCTGGTAAAATTAGATTTAGACATTATTCTCTATCATTTTCAAATCTTTTAATACTTTATGGTGATATATAGTTTTTTAAGAGAAGAAAAGAAGTGGGCCGGATGAGGTTTGAACTCACGATCTCACGGTTATCAGCCGTGCGCCTTAACCAGACTAGGCCACCGGTCCACATATATCAAAAACAATAAGAGTTAATTAAAAGGAAATCTTTTTAAACGTTTATCAGCGCGAACCTGTGATGTTCAGGATGTCAAGAAGGCATCTTGCTGTAAGGGCGGGAGTGATGTTCCTTTCTATCATAGGGTTTGTTTCCATTATATCAAAGCCGACAATCTTACCTTTTGATATATCTTTTAAGATTGACCTGAAGTTCTCGTAGAAGAATCCTCCTGCTTCTGGATCGCCTACGCCTGGTGCTGAGGACGGGTCAAAGAAGTCGATGTCTACAGAGAGATATATAGGTTTTTTTGTATCTATGTCTTTTATGCTTGTGCTTATATTTTTTGAGAAATCCAGTTCTTCTTTTGAGCCTGTTCTTGCGCCTATGACTGTTACAGGCACTTTAAGCTCATGGATGCGTCTCATTACTGTTGCATGCGATATTTTTTCATCTTCAACATTGTCTTTGAGGTCATAGTGTGCGTCAAGAGATATGACCTGGATATCGGGGTGCCTGCTCTTTAGGGCTTTTACGGCACCTAGAGTTCCTGTGTGTTCGCCTCCAAGAAGTATGGGTATTATGTTTCTGTTTTCTGTGAAGATGTCATTGATTGTCTCTTCCAGTTTCTTTATTGTCGCTTCTGCGTTTCCATGCACTGGCATGATGTCGCCTGCGTCAAAGATTCTTGCTGTGATATTTCCGGATTCAAGCGCGAGAAATCTTTCCCTTACTGCTGCCGGGCCGAATCTCTGTCCTGGTGTGCTTGTTTCTGTTGAGTCAAAAGGAAAGCCTATTATGCAGAATTTAGCATCTTTTGGGCTGCTTGTCTCAGATATAAGATTTAATCTTTCAGTATGGAACAGCATAAAGGATTATTGTCTGCTGATATTTTTAAATAGGTTTCTGACAGGATACTTTGCATAATACCTAAAACATATATTATTGCTGATTAAATAATAGTCAGGTTCTCATGAAAAAGACAATCGCGTATCTTTTGCTAAGCATTGCGCTTCTGCTCTATGTGATAAACATGATAGGTGCGCAAAGCATTGCGTTGACGCTTAATCTTCTTAATATCCGTACAATCGCTCTTGTATTGTCTATAATGATCCTGTATGGTCTTATTGATTGCTTTAAGTGGTCTGTGCTTCTTGCAAAGATAAAAAAGATAGATTTTCTCAGGCTTGTCCCTATATATTTCGCGGGTGAGCTTTTCAATGCTCTGACACCGGGTGCCAAGAGTGGGGGTGAGGTTCTGAAGGCGCATTATACATCTAGAATATTTAGGATACCGCAGTCAAAAGTATATGCGACAATACTTCTTGACAGGTCAATAATCATGTTTGTGTTTTTTATCCTGCTCCTTTTCTCATCTGTATATACAGTACTGTTTCTTGATGTGCCTTCTATTGTCTTTGAAATATTCCGTTTCGCTGTAGGGCTTGCTGTGTTCTTGTCGTTTGTGGTTATAGTCATAAACATGAAGATTGGTAAGCTACGGCATGAGACGCTTTTTAAGCTTCTTAATTTTGTCTATCATTTCAAGCCTCTTGAGATGATAAGGAAAAGATTTGAGACCTATAAGATGTTTGAGGAGTTTGTTATGGAGATATTCCTGGAGTTTTCGGAGTCTCTTAAGCTTCTTGCGGCGCACAGGAAAGGTGTTGCGGCAAATGTCATCTTCTCTTCGCTGATTTTTTCCCTTGTGTTTATCAAGGCCAAGGTGATATTTTTAGGTCTTGGCTATGATATAGGCCTGATACCGATAATTATTGTTGTAACCTTAAGCTCTGCTGTGAGCTATATAGTCTTCACGCCGGGAGGTGCAGGGATAACAGAAATTGTACTGATAAGCCTTTATGTCGCTGTCGGTGTGGATTCGCATGTTGCGGCGACTGTTGCTCTGATAGACCGTGGTGCATATTATGTCACAAGCTTTGGCCTGGGATATCTTGCGACTGTGTATATGAAAGTGAAAGGATGCAGGTCTTATGAAAGATGACGGTGCGATGATAAGTATAAAGAAAGAGATATATAGGAAGATGGTACACCTGACTTCTTTGTTGATAACTTTTATTGCGATAATTTTTGAGATACATAATAGAGAAGCTCTGTTAAGAGTTTTTAGATGTTATACTTCAACAACTTCAGTCACGTCTTCTTTATTGCTGCCTCTTTTCAGGCGATAAAGCTTTCCTGTCACCGCGCCTTCCATCGCTTCGTCGTGCGTTATCAGGAACACCTGTTCTACTATGCCTGAGACTTTGTTCCTTAAAGTCTCTGCAAGCTCTTCTATAGCTTTCCTGTCAAGGTTGTGGGTAGGTTCGTCAAGCAGGAGCATCTTCATGTTGGGCGTAAGGACGATTGTCATTGCAATCCTTAGCACAAGGACTGCTGTCATGCGTTCTCCGCCTGATACTGTGCCCTCGACATTCATCCATTTGCCTTCCATGTTTTTCAGCTGGAGTATGTAGTCGCCCTCCTCGACAGATATTCTTATGCCTGTGTAGTCCCTGTAGGGGTATATAGATATCCAGAGATCTTCCATGATATCGTTTATGGACTCTATGAACTTCTCCCTGAGCATAATCTGGGTGTTCTCAAGGACTGTCCTGAATTTTTCAAGTTCAGGTATAATGTTTTCTATGTGTTCACTCTTATTTTCATTTTCTTTGATCAGGGCTGCCTGCTCCTCGACAAGCTTCAGGCTTTCTTTTTTCTCTGAATATAATGCGCCAAGTGATTTCAGCTTCTCTGCGTCTGTGCTGAACAGCTTGTCCTGTGCGACGAATTCTTTTGTTTTACTGTCAAATTCATCCGGCGAGAACCTGAGCTCTTCTGCGTCTATCTTCAGCTGTTTCTCTTCTTCTTCAAGGGTTCTTTTTTCCTGAAGGTGCCGGAGAATTGTCTTTGTAGTCTCGAACCGGCGTATTTCTTCCTCAATCTTTTTGATTTTCTCGGGCGAGAAGACAGATATGGATTCTTCATACTTATCTTTAAGCTTTTTTTGTTCTGTTTCAATCTTTTTTATCTGCACCGATTTTTCAGCAATATCCCTTTCAACATTTATGTATCTCATGCAGTCTTTCTTTTCTTCTTCTTTTTTTCTGATACTCTCTTTTGCTGTTGACATTTCCTTGTTCGCTATCACGAGAGAGTTCTCAAGGCCGGTAATCTCATCTTTCTTTTTCTTTAGGATTGCTGATTTCTTTTCTGTGTCAAGGCGGGTGTCGCAGGTGGGGCAGTTCGCGTCTGCCTTCTCAAGGGAGCTTATTGACTCTGCCTCTTCCTCTATTCTTGACTGTATTGTTGCCTCTTCCTTCAGAAGCTTTTCAAGGCCTGTATTGAGCTGTTCAAGCATTTCTTCAGCTTTCTCGAGCTGCCTGAGCTTTGGCCGTCCCTTCTCAAGCGTTTCCATGCTATCTTTCTCTTTTTTCAGCTGCTGTCTGCATGTACGTATCCTGTCTTCAAGGACTGCGACC
>JAGLUQ010000113.1 GCA_023134675.1 Candidatus Aenigmatarchaeota archaeon
AAAAGATCTTCCTGCTGTTCCCTAACTTCTGGGAAGTGCTCTGCCATGACTTTAGGGAGGTCTTTCAGGTGCTCCGGTGGTTTTATGCCTTTGAGTTCCAATGCTCCTACATTTGCTTTCAGGAACGCTTTGTAAGTATTCATGAGGACTGTGTCAACCTTCTGTTCAGACAACCTTTTTATGAGTTCCTGCATCTCTTTTATGAACTCGTCTGTCATCTTCAGATGTTCGTCCATCTTTTTCCCAATGTCTTTCATCTTCTTGTTTTCAGCATGCTCTATCTCTTTTGCGAAATCGTGTATTTTCTGTGCTATATCTGCGTATTTTGGGTCAAGAAGTTTTTTGTCTACAAAATGGAACCTAAGCTCTTTTGGTACATCCTCTTTTCCGGGAGGTATCTTTCCTATAAGCATCAGTGGTGCCTGGCCTGCAGCTGCCATGGCCTGTTCCATGAAATGAGCTCCGCTCTTCATCCTGTATTCTGCCATCTTTAGGTGCTGGGGGGCTATGTGTATCCTTTTTCCTACAGCTTCATTTGTTGTAGGGAGCATACCTCTCTGGAGCATTCTTTTTGCAGGCATGAATATGCCAACATCATATATAGGTATACCGAACCTTAGAATCTCCATAATTAGCGGTTCTACTGACCTTACAGATTCCCAGAACTCTGTCAGGAACATGAATGCCTGGATTGTTATGTTCTTGTCAATTTTTGTGCCAATTCTTCTTAGGTCTGCGCCTATGCGTTCCTTGACTTCGGCGGGTATATCCTGCTCAAGCTTTGTGTCATCTATTATGACGAAAGTATCAATGTCTGATGTTTCTCTGTGTTTCCCTTTTGCTGTCGATCCGTACACGACGACCGCTTTCAGGCTTTTCTTGAATTCTCGTGAGATTTCCTTGGCAAATGTCTGGGCTGTCTCAAGCCTTATCTTTTGGCTTTCTTCTTTTGATAGCTTCTTGTTTTTCTCGTTTTTTTTGCTTTTTATAGTCTTAGAGCTTTTTTTTGGCTTTTGCTTAGGATCTGTTCCAGTTTTTGGAACTGATTTTTTATTATTATCTGTACTTTTGCTTACCATAGAAACACCATAATTCTTTTGTTTATGATTATTAGATATATCTTAATTCATATATATATCTTTATAAACCTTATTTCTCTTTGTGATGATTTTTAATAGTCAGATTCGACAGTAATTATTTATATAGTCCTTGCTAATAATATTATATATACAATTCGTTTATGAACTGATTTTTGCGTGATTACTATGGATTTATTCTCTAAACTTAAGGAAACCGTGACAGGCAACAAGCATGCAGCACAGGGCCCCGATTTTGATGGAGGCAACAGTAATATAGATGATATCCTGAAATCTGATCCGACCGCAGATATGTCAAAATCATCAAAAGTTCTTGAGGCAAGTGCCAATGCTGATTATTCAGGCGGCCTGAACCTTGATTCTAAGACGCCTTTGAATCCACCGAACCAGATAATAAGAGATGTTCCTCAACCTGATGTCTCAGGTCTGCCTCCACAGAATCCTCTTGATGCAGGAGCTATACCTCCTAATCAGATGAATCAGCAAATGCCTTTTACTCCAGATCCTTCTATGTCGCCTGAAGCCAATCCGACAGATCATGCGTATCCTCAGGATCAGAGTGCAATGGCGCAGGCAGCTTATCCTGCATCCCAGCCTGTTTCTGCCCAGGGCAATCTTGACATGAATGCAGGTCAGATTCCTGCCCAGACACAGACACCTTCTCCTATGCCTACGGGGGCTCAGGCAATGCCTGAATATCCGCAGGCACCAAAGCCTGTCTCTGACATTCAGCAGCAGTCAGACATGCCTGTGGGGCAAAAAATTGATATGGCTTTAGAGCTTCGCGACCTTAAGAACCAGATAAATCTCATCATTGAGAAACTCAATGTTATAGAAGAAAGGACAAGGCGTTTCAGCTACTGATTTTTTCTATTTTTTCAGATATATATCCTCAACAACATAAAAGCATATATAGTCCGGAATTATATTCTATATTACGGCATTTCATGCCAAATAAGTATATTTTGATTCGGGCATGTCCCGGGCGACCTTTTCTGGTTTGGATACAGGGAGAGTACTATGTTGGCTTTGAAACCAGTAGTGCTTTTTCATCTTTTTTTATTTCAGTGCTAAGAATTATCTTTTTCATCTTTTGCAATAGCATACGTTTTATTCAGGTCACGAACCATCTGTCCAAAAGAATATTCAGTAATATCAGTTATTTTTAGAGTTTTTTTAGGATCTACAATGGAAAGTGCTTCTTCGCGCACTTTTTCATCAGTTATTTTAGAGTCGTTTGATATTTGTTCATAAATGGCTTTATTTAACCAATCTGTGTAAGTTATTTCTTCTCCTTTTTGAAGTTGTGATGATATACTATAATCCAAAAGGATTTCGCTTCTTGATTTAAATCTTAGATCATTCATTTCTATCAGTGCAGGTTTTCCAAGCAAGTCCACAGTCTTCTGTCTTGGATCAAAAACAAATGATATCTCTTCAGAGTCAACTGTACCTGTTATTTCAAACAGGTTGGAATGGTATGTTTTACCTTTTTCATAGAATTCTTTCATGTATGCATACTCTTCATTTAAGGGATTTGCTGCCATCGGACCACCAAATGACTTAAGATTTTAATATTTATAAAAGTTACTTCTCATTGATTGTAAATTTCTTTTCTTATATCACAGAAACCTTTATGTATCCAGACAGGTATCTATAATATATGGGTAATCTTTTCAGGCAGGCAGGCACATTCCTTCTGCTTTACATTTCATGGGTCCTTTTCACATACAGTCTGGATCTTCAGGAGCTTGCAGCAGGTTTTGCAGTGTCTTTGATTGTGACATATGTTATCCATAATTTTACTGACTTCAGTGTTGCAGATTATTTTTTTAATCCGTTCAAGGCTGCCCATTTTTTGGTCTATATCCTTGTTTTTCTTTTTATTGAGGCAAGATCGCATATTTCTGTGGCAAGGTCGGTCATCACAGGGAAGACAGATCCTGCGATAATCAAAATATTGCCTGCGTTCAAGAGCGAACTTGGGCGCGCACTGCTTGCCAATTCCATAACCCTGACTCCCGGGACAGTTTCTGTCGCTATTGATAAAAATCTGTATGTTCACTGCCTCAATTACAGAAAAGATGAAAAGATTGATTCTCTCTTCACAAGATATGGGAGGAAAGTGTTCTCATGATAGCTGTTGCATGGAATATATTCTTTTTAGCTGCTTTGATAGTGATAGTGAGGTTCATACTTGGCCATACTTTTGCTGACAGGCTTATTTCACTTGATGTTTTAGGCCAGTTGATGATATTGTTTTTTGTATATCTTGCAATTGGGAATTCTGCACCTATATATCTTGATATTGCTCTCACATTTGCGCTGCTGCTTTTTATAGGTACGGTGGCTGTCTCAAAATGGATCAGGAAAGAGGGGGTCCGTAGATGATAACAGATATACTTTTGCTGATCTCTTCAATCTCAGCGCTCTTGGGTGCGATAGGAATGTTAAGGTTTAAAGACTGCTATACGCGGATACATGCGGCGACGATGATAAGTGTAGGAGGCGTCATGCTTGCATTAATCGTAATCGCTTTAGATACATTCGGCACTGTGTATTCAGCTAAAGCAATTCTTATTACCATATTTTTTGCTCTGACAAACCCTGTGAGCAGTCATGCTATTGTCAATGCGGCGCACAGGACAGGCATTGTGCCTGAGAACCTTAAGAAGGATGATCTTAGATGAA
>JAGLUQ010000114.1 GCA_023134675.1 Candidatus Aenigmatarchaeota archaeon
TACCCATAAAATCACCATTCGCAAAAGTTATCAATCTGCCTGTATATATTATAGTCGTATAATTTTAATAATGTTTGCCACTTATTGATAAGAATTATATATCTTTTTTTGCTTCTCTTAAAATTATATCCTGTCTCTTAAAAAAAATGCATGTTTTTTCCTATTATTATCTGTAAGGATTGCAACACCGGCATATGCAGTTTTATCAAAATGATTTGATACTGGCTCTTCTGTCTCTGTTTTATACAATACCGGATTAATACCGCATTCTTCCAAATATGACAGACTTAAATCAAAAGAAGTAACTATCTGCCGGTCTTTATCCTGATAAGATAAATTATCAATGTTGTTGGGCTGTCCCTTATCAGGGGGCGGTATAAAAAAACAGGAATCATAAACATCTTTTGCATTTAGGGCACTATTTAAAAATATTAGATACATGCTGTCAGGATAAATGAAAAGATCTTCAGCAGACATGAGATTCAACACCTTAAAGGGACAGATACAATACTTTTGTTTAAATTATCTTTATAAATATATTAATTATGCTGTTGTCAACTGCCTTGTACGCCTTTGACAGAACGCATAATTTAAACCAACGAAGTATTTGAAGATATAAAATAAGATGTCATATTTGCTATCTATTTTTCAGTCTCTTCACCTTTTCAGGCACTTCAAGATAATTGTCATCAGAAATCACAGATTGTCCTAATTTTGATTCAATATCTTTTCTTGTAGAACCTCCTACATCTCCGCCATCTCTTGCATCTTTTTGCAATTCAGGAAATTTTTGTGAATCTCTGTTGTCAGTAAGTCGGGTGGTGGTGGCTTCACCCAACATCGTGAGTATTAGCTCAATGTCATCCATATGATCTCTAAGATTGTGCCTTTTCAACCCTTTGAACTGCTTATATTCCTCAACAGTCTTGCCAAAGGTTGCCCTACTGATGTCATTTGTAAGTATTCCAAATTCTATTCCTTCATTTACTCCCCTTTGTCTCCAGCATTCTGATAATTCCTGTCTTACTGCAATACCTCTTAATCTTTTATCTATCCATTCTTTTGAATAGCCTTTTTGTTCGTACAATCTTTTCATCCTTTCTTGGGCAAGTTCCGGATTATCAATCTCCTGCACTCTCTCATACCCGACCTTGGCAAGCCATCTCTTGAAAGGTTCTGCCTTTTTTGAAGGTATTGACTGGATAATACGAAAAATACTTTCTGTATTTGCACAGCTTACTTTTTGTTTCCCACCAGCTGTATTTATTAGAAGGGGGTGTTCAATTTGAACCCACCCTTTGGATAATTCTTCATCCCTATTACGCATATTCTTTATATACTGTCTTGGATTAACTGAATCAGTTAATGCCATAACGATATCTACAATGACAAACCACCATTCATCATCATGCCATATTCTCCGTATCTTCCTGCCTTTGAATACAACCAACGCATTCTTTTTCATCTTAAAGCACCAATTATCATGAATATTTCCTGATTTATATGTCTGCCTTCAGTGCCATGCCGCAATAGCCCCTTTTAATAGCACCATGCCGGTACAACTTTATGCTATGACCATATCATATATAATTCAGTGACTATGGACGGTGGTAAAACTGTCAGGATTTTGTTTTTTAAAAGCACACCAACAAATCAAAAACTATTTAAAGATTATTGCGGTTGTTAATATATCGTATACCTACATAAACATAAAGGCAGTGACTTTAACTTCTGGAAACACAAAAAAAGAGTTTCATGCAACGGTGAATGCTGATGGCAGACAAGGGCAAGATATCAAAGAAAGAGCTTGATGAGCTTAAAGGCAGGTATGATGCTCAGCTTGACCAGCTCCAGAGACTCCAGGCAGACTTTGACAATTACAGGAAAAGGACTGAGAAGGAACGGCCTGAGATAGGGAATCACGCTAAAGAGGATATTGTGCTTCCGATACTTGAGGTCATAGACAATCTGGAAAGGTGCGAGAAGTCTGCTTCTGAAACTGATGATTTTGATGCTTTGAAGAGCGGTGTTGAACTTACACTGAAACTGCTCAGGGATGCGCTCAAAAAAGAAGGGCTTGAAGAGATATCATGTGCGGGCGAAAAATTTGACCCGGAAAAGCATGAGGCAATGCTTACGACAGCATCTGAAGAGCATGAAGATGACCATATTGCCGAGGAACTGCAGAAAGGCTATATATTCAAGAGCAAAGTTATCAGGCCTTCAAAAGTCAAGGTTGTGAAGAACAGCTGAATCATATTAATATGAAAAGGTGAAAAAGAAATGGGAAAAACTATAGGAATAGATCTTGGGACTACAAACTCATGCATGGCTGTGATGGAAGGCGGAAAGCCGACAGTCATACCCAACGCAGAGGGAAACAGGACAACGCCATCTATTGTGGCATTTACAAAAGACGGTGAAAGGCTTGTAGGCCAGGTCGCCAAAAGACAGGCAATAACCAACCCGGAACACACTATATTTTCCATAAAGAGATTTATGGGCATGAAACGGGATGACAAGGAAATTGCAAAAGATACAAAGCTTGTGCCATACAGGCTGGGCAAGGCAAAGAACGGGGACATTATCGTTATTGACAAGGATGATAGGGAACTGTCTCCTCCTGAAATATCTGCCATGATACTTCAGAAGATGAAGGCGGACGCTGAAGCATATCTTGGCGAGACTGTGGATAAGGCAGTCATCACAGTCCCTGCATATTTTAATGATTCGCAGAGGCAGGCTACAAAAGATGCGGGGAAGATTGCAGGCCTTGAAGTATTAAGGATAATTAATGAGCCGACCGCTGCATCGCTTTCTTACGGCATAGACAAGAAGAAGAATGAAAAGATTGCTGTGTATGATCTTGGCGGAGGTACTTTTGATATATCTATCCTTGAGCTTGGAGACGGCGTCTTTGAGGTAAAATCCACTAACGGAAATACGCATCTTGGCGGAGACGATTTCGACCAGACAGTTATTGACTATCTTATTGATCAGTTCATGAAAGATCAGGGCATTGATCTTACCAAGGACAAGAATGCGCTCCAGAGGCTTAAAGAAGCTGCTGAGAAGGCAAAGATTGAGCTTTCAAGTGCGACATCAACAGAGATAAACATCCCTTACATTACATCTGACAGCTCAGGTCCTAAGCATATGGTCCTGACACTTACAAGGGCTCAGTTTGAGAAGATAACCGAGGAGCTTGTGGACAGCACGATAGGACCGTGCAAACAGGCGCTCAAGGATGCAGGGCTTAAGACAGATGACATTGATGAGGTCATACTTGTAGGCGGACAGACAAGGATGCCGCAGGTGTGCAGAACTGTCAAGACATTTTTCGGTAAGGAGCCGCACAAGGGTGTCAATCCTGATGAGGTTGTTGCTGTGGGTGCTGCTATACAGGCAGGCGTTCTTGGCGGTGAGGTAAAAGATGTGCTTCTTTTGGATGTTACGCCTCTGTCTTTAGGTATTGAGACTCTCGGTTCTGTATTTACTAAGCTTATTGAGAAGAATACGACGATACCTACAAAGAAATCACAGGTGTTCTCTACAGCTGCCGATAACCAGACTGCTGTGACTATCAATGTCTTGCAGGGTGAACGTGCAATGGCTACTGACAACCATCCTCTTGGAAGGTTTGACCTTGTAGGCATACCTCCTGCACCGCGCGGAGTGCCTCAGATTGAAGTCACTTTTGATATTGATGCAAACGGCATAATACATGTTTCTGCAAAAGATATGGGAACTGGCAAGGAACAGAAGATATCTATCA
>JAGLUQ010000115.1 GCA_023134675.1 Candidatus Aenigmatarchaeota archaeon
TTGCCGAAAAACTAAGACCACAAATTGAAGCTGAAAACAATGAAAGGATTAAAGAATACTGGAATCTTTGGGAAAACAGTATGTTTGATATGCAGAAAGCAAATGCAAGTCTTCTGAATGCCGAACTGTCACATGAGGACTTTTTTGTTGATTTGTGTTTGAGAGATATCATGCCTCATAAGGTAGGGATGGAAAAAATTGGCGTATTTGATGTTGACAATACACTTCTTTATGACGGTAACCTTACATGCAATCCATATGGTACTGGTAAGCTTGGGCTTATGGATGTAGGGGTAAATATTGGCGCTTTCAATTCACCTTATGAGCTTCTTGTAGACTATAAGGATATATCTGATTTCTCTGCGAATGGTGAGAAAATACTTAGCATGGACGGTTATGATAAGGGTCGGCTTGCGAAGATGGATATGCATCTGTGCCACGGTTTTGCAAAGATCTATAATCTTCATAAGGATGGGGGGGTAGACGGATTTGTTGAGACAAAGCTCCATTTCCTTAAAGATATCTGCGAGCATCCTGAAAAGACATGTATCCCTTATACATATTTTCATGATCTTATGCTTCTTGCCAGTTTCTATGATAAGCTTGTTTTTATAACACTTTCTGATAATGATATTGCAAATGCTTTGTTTGGTATTGCTGAACAGATAATGCCTGAGGAATATCACGGAAAGATAACAACAATCGGCAGCAGTTTTTCTGTGAAGCGCAAGAAGATAGATATTGATGATAAAAATATTTTGAAAGATTCTGTATGCCTTCCTTTCGGACCGAAGAAAATAGGAATGCTTAACAGTTGTTTAATGTGCGGTGAAGTGAGCGAGAAGATGAGGGTAATCAACGGCATATCTAATGCTTTTGAATCAGACCCTACAATTGTTGATGATATGGTTTGGTTTGAGGATGTCTGCGGGCTTGATTATCCTATTGCTGCTATCTTATATGGGGGGAAGGATACAAAAAATGATATTTGTCTTACCTTCACAAGCGATAATATTGAAGATTTCTCAGGTCTAACGATAGGTGCAGAAAATAAAACCAAAAGGACAATATGTAATTTTGTTGAGAATGAGGCAAACCAAGGCTGGTGCGAAACAATAAGGACTTATGCTAATAATAATGGCTTTTCATTTAACAAGATAACCAAGGCGACAGACGTCCTGGTGTTTGAGCTTTTTGGACAGTCTATAGAGACTATGTTTTTTAATTATGGTTTTGAAGGGATAAAATACATATGTTCCGGGCTTGACAAGATCAGGCCAAAGGTTTATGAATATCGGGATGCTTTGGAAAATAAAGATGATTCGGGAGACGCTCTTGGAAATATAAAAGATTCAGTGGAATCCTTGCGCGACAATATAATAGATAAGTATCATGATGGGCAGTATGATGGGATGTCTGGTAAGAATGCTACACTTTTCCTTCATCTTCTTAATCTTGAGATAAGAGATATTAAGGATATTAAGAACGGCTACGGTAAGAGATTGCCCGGTTCAAGACTTTTTGCCAGCGGATTGTGGAATGTTGACATGAAACTTATTGAGAAGATTAAAAACGATGCTGCTGTTGCAGATGACATATATTTAAAGCCGTTATCGGAGGTTTCAGGCAGGTCTGAATCCGGTCCGCAGGTAGTGTCAGTTCCGGAAAGCCTTAAAAGTGCTTATGGTAAGAATAATAATGATATTTTCAACAGAATCTTACTTATGCTTGTTAATCCTCAGGAGTCATATGATTTTTTTGCCAGACATTATTCTGGTAGTGAAGGCACTCTTTCAGCTATAAAGTCGGCTACACTCAAAAATGAGATGTTTATGCATCTTATGAACTGATATTATGGTGATGTATAATGTATCAGAATATAAAAAAGCAGATAGCTGACCTGGATTCTTATTGCGATAAATTTTGTTTGTATACCTGTGATATATTAGATAAAATTAGAGAGGGTGGATACATGTTTGACCTTAGTGAACTGAATTCTCTTGATGTTGATTATATGAGGTCTCTTCAAAACCTTAAAGAGCATCTGTGCAGTGATTATGAGATGGGGGGCATTTCATTATCACAGAGCCTTAAAAAGTCTCTTGTGTCTTTAGAAGCTTTAGAAAGCGGTGCAGGTATTCAGACAGACTATAGGATTGAGCCTGAGTTGAAGAAGAAGATGAACAGGGAAAAGATTAAGAAGTTAACAGGACTGTTTAATGTTTTTAAGAATACGAAGCCTGATTTTGACAGCCAGATATCAAGAGTGTTTGTATATGAGGCTGCGCTTCAAAATCATCTGGATAATTTTAATGAGGCTCGCTATGGTGAAGATAACAAGAAACAGTTTGAGATGGAACTTGAAAAAACAGGGTTTCTTGTCCATTCTGCATCACTTCTTTATATAAGCAGTTTTGGTCTTGTTGAAAATCTTTTGAGGATAAATAATGAATTATCAGGTCTTGGATTATGGGTTGCAGGTTCAGATTTTATAGAAAGTATTGACATTTCTTTTGCATGTGATGATGGTCTTGTTTTTGGAAATGATTTCCTTAAAAATGAGTTTTTATTCAGGTCTTATCTTAAGGAGTCTTCAGATGATGCAGCTATGAGGTATATTGAAAATGGTGACATTGGTGCTATTGATGAGGTTTCTGCTGAAAAGAGGATTATGATTATTGATAAGATACATAAGAAATATTCTTTTAATTAAAAGGTTTGATATTTTTTCGGTTATGATGGTGTGTTTCTTGCTGGTTTTTAAATCCTTTTTTATGTTGTTGTTAATTTTTAACTTTACTGTAGTAAATATATAAAGACTTATAAATGTTGTATGTACTCAATTTGATATATGACAGATATAGAATTAGGTGATTATTTAGAACCATCCGTGAAAGAAAGAGCATTAAAATTGCTTAAAAAACCTTATGCTGGTTCAAAAGCGTTTAAATTTAATCATTCAGATGCGAGATATGTATCAAACTGTCATGGCACTATGGCTTATGTTTTTGATTTATATAATTCGATTATTAAAGAAAAAATTCATCCAGATGTAATTTCAGACAATCAGATGAAAAAACTAATTAACAGATTTTTTTTACCTTCAGATAAACTTGATTTAGGAAATCTTGTTTGTTTTTATGAAGTTCTAGAAGATAAAAGTGAAAGTCTTCTTCACAGTGTATTATTAATCGGAGAAAATGGTCAGATTTTTCAGCAATCAGGGGGTGGAGGGATATTTGAATTAAAAACAATCGAAGAAAAACTAAGAACTTTTATCAATTCTGAACCAGTAAATGTAGAAGTAAGAAGTTACAGGTTAAAGACCAAAATCAATGAGTAGTCAACTCTTTTTTTATTATAATCTCTGCTGTAGGCAGACTATTTATGAAAGTATGTATGTCTTTTATTCCTTTTTAGGTTTAAAATCAACAGCTTACTGTCTTCTTATATAAAAATTAATTGAACTAATACTTTTAACCTTTTCCGGTCCAGTTTTAATATGCATGACATCACATCCGAAATAGAGTCAATAGCTTCAGAGCTTGTTGAATGGGAAAAGAAAATATCATCTGCGGCAAAGGTATTGAAAGAGAAGAACAAAGCTTTTGGGAAGATGTTTCTTGAAGAAAATCTTTTTAGTAAGGTAGATTCTTTTGATGGAGGCAATATTACTGTCGGAGGCATTGACGGCGGTCTCCTGAAAAAAGAGTATCATGGTGTAAATATCATACTTACGCGGGCTGTCTGTGCCGTTTTTAGCTATCAGA
>JAGLUQ010000116.1 GCA_023134675.1 Candidatus Aenigmatarchaeota archaeon
GCTCTTTCAGTATATGTAAGTAATTTTTGTATTTCAAGTTCAATATGATTACGATAATAAGAATAACCCACTAAACAAAAACCAGCTATAGCAGTTAATGATGATCCTAATACTATTTCATAAGGACCGATATCCATGTAGATATTAGTATAGCATTACTTAAAAATATATCTACTTTTTAATAATCAATCAAAGCCCTAACTTATCAAGCAATATGCAGGTCTTGCAGATGTTGTTGGCTGTGGGCTCTTTGCAGTTTTTGCAGGTGCCTATCTTTGTATTTGCAAAAGCTTTCTTTATCGTCGGAAGCATCTGGTCAAAGGTCCGGACTATTGAGTATTTGGTTCCGGGATATTTGTCTTCCAGATTGTTTATCATGTCTCTTACAGACCATCTGAAGCTTTCCTCGGCATACGGGCATTCTGAGAAGTCGACAGGAATATTGTTGAGCATGGCAAAAAGGGCAACCTCTTTTTCCGGGATGTCTCTCAATGGCTTTATTCTCGGTATGAGTCTCTTGTCTTCCACGACCAGGGCTTTTGCGCCGAGCCTTGCGCTCCTCTGCATATCCCCCCTTATATTGTTTGCCATTATGGACTGGGCCTCATCGTCAAGGTTGTGGCCGATTGCAAGCTTTGTGGCTTTGAGTTCCCTTGCTGTGTCGTTCAAAAGCTTTCTTCGGAAGACGCCGCAGTATGTGCAAGCTCTTACTGTCTTGTCTATCTTTTTTCCCTCTTTTATCATCTTATCCAGAGGCATGCCGTATTCCTGTTCAAAGGATGCGATGACAAGGGATATGCCCAGCTTTTTGCAGTAATCTATCGCTGTCTTTTTTCCGTGCGCCCTGTACCCTTTGATGCCTTCATCTATAAGTATGGCAAAGATTGATATGTCTTTTCTTCTCTTTGTCAGCTTGTCAAGGAAATAGAGCATTGTCAGGGAGTCTTTTCCGCCTGATATGCCTACAGCTATCCTGTCGTCGTGCTCTATAAGGCTGTTGGTGCGTATTGTCTTTCTTGCCCTCTGCTCAACGCTTCTTGTGAAGTGGTTTCTGCACTGCCACTGGCCTTCATATTTTCTGTAGTATACTGCCTTTTTTTCGCATCTTGAGCATTTCATAATAAATACCTGATTTTATCTTTTACTTTTTGAATATTTAAGTGATGTTAATTTTATAAACAATTGTTAATTATGGAGCAATATTTAAAAACTGGCAGAACCAATAATAATGTAATCACTTTTATGGGTTGATATTATGGAGAGTTCGGTTAAGGGGTCTGATGGAAATACAGCAAGTCTTATTTTTTCAAGTGAGAAGATGACACCTGAAGAGAAGAGGGGTCTTGAAAATGCATTTACACAACATAAGAAAGACGATGAAAGAATAATCCAAAAATACACAGAGATTGTACAAAAAGATATAATCCTTTTAATGGGTGAAGATTTAACTTCTGAAGATTTGGGTGAAAAAAGATATATTAGTTATGCTAACATAGAAATGTTATTATATGACAGACTTTCAAAATCAAGCAAATGCACAAAAAAGAACATAGAAGGTATAATATTTTATACTAACAGTATTTTGAAAAAAATGGAAACTGATGAAATGTTAGAAGGAACTGTGCGTCCTTGTCATGGAGGCATCCAATATCATCTAGAACAGTCATATGGATTGTCTGAAAAAGGTGTAGAATTTTTTAAACAATATCTTAAAGAGGAAAAACACAAAGATGCTTTAGATCTTTTAAGACCATTTTGATATATCTTATTCTAAGAGACACAACAGAATTTAGTCTTCACATACTTATCCTCTGTGACTCCGGCACCTGCTGTGATAAAGACGGTACCTGCTGTGATTCCGGTACCTGCTGCGAGGAAGACGGCACCTGTTGTGAGGAAGGCCTGGAAGAAGGGACGACCGGAGGCACCCAAAGTATCCGGGCGACAAGTGCTATGACATATCTCAGGAAAAGCTTTATCATACCAAGTATCATGAATACTGTAAGGAATGTTATGTAAGGGTAATATATCTTGAACTTGTTCAGGAGATTCAGCGTTGATTCTATTGTACTGAACTGCGGATTTGATGATGCCTGGGCAAGCTGGAAATCAATTGATGCCTTGGCGTTCCTGTCTATTTTCTCCATGCTTGAGTTTATTGCGGTGAAGCATTTCTGTTTCTCTGATGCTGTGAGTCCGGAGGTCTCGTCATATATGCCATAGAGGACTGATGTCTCAATTGCTTCTATCTGCGCGTATGATGCCTCTTTCTGCTGTAATATTATCTGCTGCTGGAGCGAATCGATGTCTGATATGTCCATGCCGAACATGCTTGAGCTCATGGAGGACATCTCATCATCAGCATATGACGGGTTGTTGATAAGGACAAGTAAGACTGCAAGAGCTATGGAAAGATTGACAATGGTCAATGCCATAGACGATACGCTCAACGATGTGTTGAATATTGTCTGAGACTTTACCTTCTTCTTGCCGGACTTGACTGAAGAGAACATGTAGAAGTATGCTGTGAAAAGGCCTATGGAAAATATTATGGCAGGCATGGAAAAAGAGTGTACCACTATTATTATCACTGATATCATTGCGGAGCCTATAAGTATGAAGCTGTCTCCTGGGTTGTCATAGGCATACATTATGAAAAGAGCAAAAGAGATGCAGAAGAACATAATGGCGAGGCTTAGGAAAAGCCAGTTCACACCAAGCCCTGCACCTGCGAAGGTGCCGAAGACGGCGCTCATAGGAGATAAGAGTATATCAAAGCTGACTTTTGACTGAAGGATGAAGAAGATGAAAAGGACTGAAGAGAATATGAATGTTATGAGGTTATTATTCCTGTTCATCTTTTCTCACACTTCATTTTATTTCCTGTGGAGAGACCGGTGGCTGTATTTCCTGTGAAGCTCAAGCTCGTGGACATTCCTGAAATCTTTTCCGCATATGCCACATCTTGTCTTTGATCTCTCAAAATGTTTCATCATCTTTGATACATGCCTTACTGCCGGCCTTTGAGTGTGTGCAGGATGAGGCTTATGTGTTGTATTAGTGTGTACAGGTTTTGATGTGTGTGCAGGATGATGCTTATGTGTTGCATTGGTGTGTACAGGTTTTGATGTGTGTGCAGGATGAGGCTTATGCGTTGCATTGGTGTGTACAGGTTTTGATGTGTGTGCAGGATGATGTTTATGCGTAGCACTGGTGCGTATTGCTGTGGTGTGTACTTTCCTCGCCGGAGCATACGACGATGCTGTTGTGTGTACAGGAGGTGTTGGAGTATAAGGTTTCTGCTCGAATCTTTTGCTGTCAAGCTTTATCTGGCGACTGTGCATGCTCTCAAGCTTTAGGTTAATCCTGTGCCTTAGCGAATGCATTGCCCTTAAAAGCCTGACCTCAAAGGTAGGCATGTGATGATAGCTGCTAATATTTACTTTCCCTGCAGATATATGCCTTTGTGTCCTTGAAGATGACTGTTTCTTTGCAGATGGCAGGAAAGATATCAGGCGCATCTGCTTCAGGTGCGATATGCTCAGGCCTCTGAATATATGGTAGCCGTTGGAGCGGGACTGGTCGTAGAAGATGTATGCGCCTATAGACAGGAAGATGAACAAGAGCGCAAGGAACATGTACTTCAATGTTCCGCCCTGCTTCAAAGGCTGGTCAGATATCAATGCGTTCGCCTGCGCGATGAGATCCTCAATCTGCGCCTTTCTCTCATAGGCTGTCATGAAATCGCCTGAAAGCGTGGC
>JAGLUQ010000117.1 GCA_023134675.1 Candidatus Aenigmatarchaeota archaeon
CTTTGCTCTCAATCTTCTCTTCAGATCTTATTGTGGCCTGCACAGAATTGTTGAACTCTTTTGCTATCTTTGAGATTTCAGCTCCCACACCGCCAGCCAAATCTTCCATCGCAAGCAATGAATGTACTGCAGTCCTTACTTTGTTCTGGTTCTGATAAATATTCTGCTGTTTTTCATCAAGGCCGGCCATATCCTGGCTCATCTCTTGCTGCCTCTGCTGCATCATTTCTTTTAATTCATTCGCGTCCCTGGCCTGAACACCGGTACCAGTTCCCTGATTTATCTGCTTGGCTGAATCAGAAGCCATACCTGCCTGCCCATTGTCATCCTGGTCAGAGCTTGCATTCCCGCTCTCTGATATCTGTTCTATATCTTGGCCGCTGCCTTGCATTGTCACATTCACATCAGCATTTCCTTCCTCGCTGCCGTTGCTGCCAAACAGGGTAGGCTCAGGTGCAAAAGCACAGCTGCTCATCAAGACCAGCGCCAAGACCAAAAAAACCATATTTTTCATCATATCACATCCATTATTTTTAATGATTAATACATTGGTTTTATTAGTATATATGTTCATTTCACAGCCGTTGATTTATTTTCTGATTCCTTTTTAAATAGATTAAGCAATATATGTTCTATATGGCACGCCAGAAGATTGAGAAGGACAGGAAAATCTTTGAAGATGTCTTTGATACACCAACCATAAGATCTCTTGAGACAATGATAGCCAAGAAGAAGATCTCAAGGATTGCAGGTGTAATAAAATCCGGCAAAGAGGGCCAGGTCCATCTGGGCTTCAATCAGGAAGGAGAACCGATAATCATAAAGATATATCTCATAGAGACATCAAGCTTCCAGAAGATGGCAGACTACATCAAAGGCGACCGCAGGTTCTACAACATCGGCACCGACAAGAGGCGCCTGGTCTATGCCTGGTGCGCAAAAGAGTACAGGAACCTGATGAAATCCTATGACTCAGGATTGTCAGTCCCAAAGCCTATTGCCTTTGCAAACAATGTCCTTGTCATGGAACTGATAGATGAGAAAGACATGCCGGCCCCTCAACTGTCAAACACAGAGATAGAAGACCCGAAAAAGATGTTCGCAATGGTTCTTGAACAGATGAAAATGCTCTACCTTAAAGCCGATCTTGTCCATGCAGACCTGAGCGAGTACAACATCCTTGTAAAAGACGGAAAGCCAATCCTGATAGATATGGGCCAGTCAGTCCTCATCAAGCACCCGATGGCAGGAAAGTTTCTTGAGCGGGATGTGAACAACATAGTCAACTTCTTCAATAAGAAGGGATTAAATCTTGACCCTGAAAAAATCTTAAAGCAGTTTGAGAAGAAATTATAGATTCTCATAAATGAAATTCCACATATCGTTTAGTTTAGAATACTCTTTCGTTACCAGTTCATAGAACCTCTTTGCATCGTCTTCGGTTCCAAAATTAATCCCGACAATTGCAATGTCCTGGGTGATATATAGTTCACTATTTATTTCCTTGTCATATTGTTCTATTGCATGTGATATCGCTGTTTCTACCCTGAGAGGATTGTCCCTGTGTGTAAGGAGGTAAGGGTGAGCAGCAAATTTTATATCATAAGATGGTATCTCTACATTATCAACTCTCATGCCTATTGATAATGTTTCAATATCTTTTTTACAATTCTCCTCAACCTCACAGCCGAGCATTCGTAAAGCCTCTCTATAATCTCCGTTAATCTGTATTGAATCTATATCTGTGGAGCCGCCTTCAAAAAATTCATCGCATAATGCTCCCAAAACTTTTCTGTAATCTGCAGTCATAT
Source organism: Candidatus Aenigmatarchaeota archaeon (assembly GCA_023134675.1). GTDB lineage: Archaea > EX4484-52 > EX4484-52 > EX4484-52 > GLR71 > GLR71. The sequence goes on from JAGLUQ010000117.1 coordinate 1,812, forward strand.
ACTATTTATCAGAAATAAACTTTAAATGTTTTTATCCCTTTTTCTTACCATCATCCAAAAATATATTATGCATCTGCGACCATGTTTTGTTATTATTCACCCGTTGACTTTCCCCTTAAATCTCTCCATAAAAACATCAAAATCCTTCTTTGACACGACAGTGCCTGCAGCCTTCTTATGCCCTCCGCCAGTCCCCTCAAGTCCGGAAAGAGACTCCCGTATAATAGAATCTAGGTCAAAATCCCCCGACTGATTACGAAGTGATATAGATACAGACTTCGTGTTCTCTTCAGCCACCATAATAACATCCTTATAATATTCATCCTTGGCAGATATGATTGTAGAGACTTTTGATTTGATAGGAAATTCTGATGACATGACAAGCATCCTGATATGCCCGTCCTTCTCGCTCTTCTCATCAAACATCTTGACAGTCTTCTTGACATCAATATTGATCATCTCATATTTCTCATACAGCGTCTTGACATCTTTATTCTTAAGATCAAGAAAATCTCGCGGGCTGTCAATCTCAAGAAGCACTTTTGTGGCAAGCTCTGCCCCCTGGTATGACGCCCATGACGGTGCCGAACCGATTATCTTTCCCACAAGCCCGAAAGTGGTGTCAAAAAGCTTCCTGTTGTCAATATCTTTCTTTTCAAAAAGCTCAGGATACTTTTTCATGCATTTTTCAATCAGGTCTTTCCTCTCAGCCGCCCCGAAATCCTCAATAGTTCCCACAGCAGCAATCCAGAGATTCTGCTCAAAATCAGTAATCCTCATGCAAAGGTCATATATGAAAGCGGAGCACGGCATAGTCTTGCCGTCAAGCTGCGGGTTGAGATACACGCATCCTTCAGGAAACTTATAGTCCGGCACCACATGATGGTCTATCATCAGGCACTTTATCCCGTCTCCATCAAAAACATGCGCAGACTTGTCAAGCCCTCCTGCAAAGTCGCAGGTGATGACAACATCAGGCTTTTCAGAAAGTATATCTTTCATAAGCTCATCAGATATGCTCGGAGCCCCGCGCGTGCTGAAATTCAATATCTGGTTGTTTGTCCCGACCTTCTTCAGAAGCCTTATCATAAGCGCGGCAGAGCACGACCCGTCCGAGTCGTCATGTGACACGACAGCAACTTTCTTCTTTTTTATACTTTTAAGAAAAAGCACAGCCTTTTCAGTATCATTTTTAAGCATATCACTTTTTTGCAGCGTACATTTTTAAGCGTTTGCAGACCCAATACATTTAAAACCTTTTATCATAATTAAATATTTGTCCGGGACAATATGTAAACATATTTTTGTGGTGCTTTAAATATGGAAGAGATTATAAGAATACCTGAATCGCGAATAGGCCTCATAATAGGCGAGGGCGGAAAGGTAAAGACAGAGCTCCAGAAATCTTTCGGCGCAAAATTGACCATAAACGAGGACGGAACAGTCGAGATAACAAGCGAGGAAGGCCTCAACATATACAAGATGAAAAAAGCAGTTGAAGGCATAGCAAGAGGCCTGTCTTTAGAGATAGTCCTGAACCTGTGCGATGACGATTACGATCTTGAGATAATACATCTTGAAGAAATCTTAGGCAAGAACAAAAATGTCCTGAACAGGTACAAGTCAAGGCTGATAGGATCTGACGGCAGGATAAAAAAGATTCTGGAGAAAAAGACAGGAACAGATATAGCAATCCACGGCAAGACTGTAGCAATCCTCGGAAAATTTGAAGATATAGCCGACGCCAAATCCGCCATTGAGATGATACTTCAGGGAAACGACTTCAACTCAGTATTCGCAACACTTGACAACAGAGTGAGATAAAAGTAAATACTACAGGTAAATAATTATGGAATCCATAGCAGAGAGCAATGCAAAGGATCACAGGTCAATATCTGTGGCAGAATTCTTCGAGAGAAACAAGCATCTTCTCGGCTTTGAGA
>JAGLUQ010000118.1 GCA_023134675.1 Candidatus Aenigmatarchaeota archaeon
CATACTCTTTCCAGACACCTTCGCAAATGCTGTCAAGACTGCATTGCCTGCATGCCTGCGCCTTGGCTTTCAGGCTGTTCTTTCCGAATTCATGAAGATTCTTATGCCTGCTTTCATCAGGCCCGCAATATACGAACGGCTTTTCACAGTCTCGCAAAAGCTCTGATGAGTGATGCTCATGGCCGCAGAGATAGCACAGGGGCATGCCTTCAATATGATAATGTATACCTTTCTTTTCGCAGAGACTGAGTGCCTTGCAGATATCAAGCTCTGTCTCTGAAAGTTTTGGAACGATCCATCTGTTGTTTTTCGCATTTCCGCAGGGCCTGACAAAGCTGAAGTAAATGTTCATCTTGCCCGGGTGCCTGCTTATGAACTCAACAAACCCTTCCAGATCCGCATGATTAAGCTTGTTTATGACATGGCTTACTGTTATATTAACGCCTGATGCGGAAAGATTCCCGAGTGCCTTGATCTTTTTTTCAAACGACTTTTTACCGGTTATGCGGTCAGATATATCTTTCCTGTGCGAATGGAGTGCAAAGAGCACAGCCTGCACCCTGTCAGTTATCTCTTTTGCGATAGCCTTATCTTCCAGCATCAGCCCGTTTGTCTGCAATTCAATTATTGAAAAGCCGCATTCTTTAGAAAGATCCAGCAGTTCAATAATGTCATCCCTTATCGTAGGCTCGCCGCCGGTAACTGTTATTGCATCATCATCCATGCCGGACAGATCATGTATCTTCTGCTTTGCCTCATCAGTATCCATACCCTCTTTTTTCTCATTGTCTTCAAGTGTGCAGAACAGGCAGGATTCATTGCAGGCTCCGCCAAGCCTTAGAGTGCACGGCAATCATATCACCCCGATAGGCCTGAATTCAGACCATCCTCTCTTCTGCGGGTACTCTTTCCATGGGCCTTCACAGGAATCATACATCCTGCATCTCCTGCAGTCTCCTGATTTTTCTTTCCCGTACTCCTGCCTCGTCTTCGTAAAATCCTTGTCAACTGAACCCGTTTTTCTGACTTCTGTCGGGGGTATATACTTTTCCGAGCAGTATTCTTCAAGACCTCGCATAAAGCAGAAAGGATATGCTTCAATCATTATCCCTGTCCCTGACTTTTTTGCGATACCTATAGATTCATGCACATAAGGCATGACCAGAGTCTTCAGCGGTACGACCTTATCAAAATTTAAAAGAGCATTACCTTCAGGATGGACAAAAGCCAGCTGGAATTGGTCAACCCCAAGCGATATAAGAAGCCTGGATATGTCAGGCAGATGCCTGTAATTTGATTTCACGATAACCGTGTTTGCAATCACAGTCTGCCCGAGCGCCTTGAGATTTCGTATACCTTCCGTCACCTGCCTGAAACTCCCTTTTGAAGATGTGAGGTAATCATGAAGCTCTTCCGTATGCCCGTGGATTGCCGGCAGGAACTCATTAGCTCCAGAGGATATCAGCTTTTCGCAAAACCTGCGGTAACAGAACATCCGCCCGTTACTCTGTATCTGTATCGCCCTGTATCCCAGTTTTTTTGCATAGGCTACTATCTCAAAAATGTCCTGCCTTATTGTCGGCTCACCGCCGGTGAAGACAACATCGCAGGCACCGTTTTTCCTGCCGCCTTCAAGATCTTTCCGAATTTCGGCCGTAGTCTTGTCTTTCTTCCCCTTGTTGTATGCCTGGACGCAGAATATGCAGTTGTTGTTGCAGGAAAAACCCACCTTAAGGTCCAGTTTCTTGTCCATGGCAATTATTGCCCTGCAATCTTTTTAATTCTGATTGTTTCGTTAGCTGTTATTGAAATCTCCTGTCTTGTCCTGATTGCAGAAATTTATAGATGTAAAAAATGTATATATACTTGTCAGCATATAGATTATTTATGGTCAATATTGCTTATGATACTTTTTTTAAGGCTTTCACCAGGCAATTATTCGCATTTCTCATAGTTCTTGTATTATTAACACATCCCGCAAGCGCCCTGACCACAACAGCAAAAGTCACAATTGAAGATCCTTTAGGTGCTGTTGTCGTGAATAATGCGCCTATGACCTGCAGTGCTGTTGTCTGTGTCGGCAATTTCGGCGAGGTCAACTGCACATATGCCTATGATTTCACCACCTGTAATGTCTGGGGCGACTATGATGTAACTATCACTTATACTCATTCAGGGACAAACTGCGATGCAACGCCTCTTGATCCTGTCACACTTGTAGAGACATATGAATACTTCATATATCATTGCGCCGATACCCAGGCACCGACCACAACCGATAATTACAACGCAGAAGATGGCTTTTGGCAGAATTCCGATCAGACTATAATGCTTACAGAAAGCGACCCGGCAGTATCATCCGGAATCAAAGAGACAAAATATTGCATAGATGCGACAGACACATGCGTACCTTCTACAGATTATACAGTCCCTGTCACTATCACAGCTGAAGGCACAAGCTATTTCAGGTACCGCTCTACAGACAATGCAGACAATGTGCAGAGTATAGTATCAAGAACAGTAAAGATTGACAAGACCCCGCCTTCAGTAAATGCAGGGACTGATAAGACAATCGATTCCCTATTCACTCAGGATGCCACAGTGACTGATCCATTATCAGGCATATCTTCTTATTCATGGACTAAGATATCAGGTCCGGGAAGCATCATATTTGGTTCATCTGCAGCCGAGGACACAACAATACGGGCTGATACGGACGGGACATATGTCATAAGGCTGACTGTAATAGATAATGTAGGATACTCTGGCTCAGATGATATGACTTTAGTCTGGGATACAGTAAACCCTACAACCACTGATAATTACGGTGCTAAAGATGGCATCTGGCAGAATTCTGACCAGACTATAACAATCACCGAATCTGATCCTGCACCATCATCCGGGATTGATGAGACAAAATACTGCATAGACACGACAGACACATGCATACCTTCTATAAATTATGTAGGACCTGTCACTATCACAGCTGAAGGCACAAGCTATTTCAGGTATCGTTCTATAGACAATGCAGGCAATGTCCAGTCTATTGTCAGCAGAGAAGTAATGATTAACAAGAACCCGCCCTCAGTAGATGCAGGAACTGACAAGACAACCAATTCTATATTCACTCAGGATGCCACAGTGACAGCTTCAATATCCGGCATATCCTCTTACTCATGGACTAAAATATCCGGTCCCGGAAACATAATATTTGGTTCACCCGCGGCCGAAGACACAACAATACGGGCAGATACGGACGGGACATATGTCATAAGGCTGACTGTAATAGATAATGCAGGAAACTCTGACTCAGATGATATGACTTTGGTCTGGGATACTGTAGACCCAACCACATCAGATGATTACGCAAGCGATAATATATGGGTCACGGCAGATCAGACAATAACACTTACCCCGACAGATCCTGCTCCGTCTTCAGGCATAAGTTCAACAAGATATTGTAATGACACTACAGACACATGCATACCTTCAACAGACTATACCGTCCCTGTGCTTATATCATCCGAAGGGATAAACTATTTCCGGTACAGGTCTGTTGACAATGCAGGAAATATACAGAGCACAGTATCAAGAACAGTAAAGATTGACAAAGGTCCCCCGTCAATCACGATAGAGTCACCCGAGGACAAAACATATGATACGCAATGGATATGGTTCAACGTGACAGCTGTTGATGCACATAACCCTGTTGACTGGTGCGGTTTCAGCCTTAACGGTTCAGCCAA
>JAGLUQ010000119.1 GCA_023134675.1 Candidatus Aenigmatarchaeota archaeon
TTTTTGAAGAAATATATCCTATTATTATGTACAGGGACTTTTATATTGTTTTGTATTGTTCAGGATATACATTTTTGATTTGCAGTATTCATTTGATCCATTATTGATCCATGCCATATCTAAACACCCATATACTTCTAACTTATTAGTAACTAATCTTTATAAACATTCCCATTTATCAAAAAATCAAGACAAGTATCATTTTATTGTAACAAATAAATATAAAGATTCCTGCTTTTTAATGAATTATAAGTGTAGATTTTTTCTCATTAAAAAACCGCTTTGAAGAAAATACAGGACTTAGCTATAAAGATTATACTGACATTGAAAAAGTCTGGAAAAAAACAAAAAGTTATGATGGCGCAGGTATTGTAGATCCCTACGATATGGAACATATTGCCCGGATACTTATAGAAGAAAGTAAAGCAGATAATGCTGATGATGCTTTATTGGTTTTCTATGCTTTTGCAGATAAAACATCTGAGAAAGATGTTTCCTGTAAGAGAGATGGACACTATGGTCAAATAATTCTCGAAGATGAAGACCATTTTGACTCATATTCTATGAGAACTTTAGTTAAAGGCAAAGGTGTTTGTAATCAGATAGCTGCAGAGATATTAGGGCTGTGTAAAGGTGTAGGCATTCCTGCGAAATTTAAAAAATATAAAAGAGGCCATGGCTATATTGATGCCTGGACCGATATATCTGATTGGATCCATATAGGTTATTCGGAAGGTATTATAGCTAAGCCAGACAGTGACATATTCCATAGATTTATTGAGTATTCTATAAGGGATATAATTAAAAATAGTGACACCGAGTACGTTTTGGTTAAGAAGATAGACAGGATGTTAGAAAAAACATCTGAAGATATGCAGAAGTATGAATTTGGAGATGATTCTGTTTATCCTATAATGATATCAATTATAGACAAATTTATAGAAGATAATTATACTGATAATACATTGGAAAATCCATCCATGCATTTTCTAAAAGAACTCTGTTGTGATGCCGGGACTTTCCTCCACAATACAGAATTAATCGCTCCATGCGGGCAGCTTCGTTAGATCCCAAACATTTCACAGCAGATTCCCGGGAAAAAACAAAGAAGAGACAGTCATCAGTCTGAGCCCGTCAAAACCCAGCTCAAAAAATCCGTAAGAAAGATACATGCCCACTTTTTCAGCAGTTGTAAACTCCTCATATTGAGGGCTGTTCCTAAATTTCCTGGATCCATCGAATAAAATATAAAAGGGTATGATTACATGCTTTATGCCAAAATCTTCAAATTGTTCATAAGATGATGATTCCGGTTCGAAAACACTTGTTAGAAGGTCAGAATCACCATATGAATCATCCTTATAGAACGGTTCAGCATCATTTTCATCTGTCTCAGGTTCCAACCAAATCACCAATACTCTTTCATCTTATCGAAAAACCCTAAGATGATAAATGTATATGTAAAAAATTATTTGCATATAATTGGTATTTTTCATTTCCTAAAGTCAATAAATATTCTATACTGTCTGGATCTTTTACAGTGCCGTATACAATCGCTTTATCAGCAATCTGGTGCAGGTATTTCCTCACAGATTTACCAAAGCCCAAATCATCTGATAACTTTTGGTTATTGAGAACAATACATGATTTATCAACATTTATTCCGGGATGATCAAGACCGAACAGCACTTCCTCAATCCCGTCAATCAGTATCACAGGCATCTTATCTGAATTATCTATACCAGAAACCTTTTCTTTGCCGCACATCTCAGAAAGCGAAAATATATCCTCTTTTTCATCGCTGTCAATAAACATATCAACAACACCCACAATATTCTCTTCAAAATATTCATCCCCAAACTTCTTTTTAAGGATAGGCAAATAGAAATCAAGAGGTGTCTTTATCTCTGAAGATTCAAGATAGATGCAGAAGAATTCATCCATTCTTGAAATATGCGAGTACAGCAGGTTTTTCAGAAATGATTGTCTTTTAGGATTCCCATATATCAGAATCCAGTCTTTTTCTTTATTAAGATTATATTTTATCTGTGTAAATACACTATTCATACACATATTATTGCTTTTAACTTCCATAACCCGCCTTCACCAATACTCTTTCATCTTGTCAAAAAACCCTTTGCCAGTCTCATGTATCTCTTCGCCGGAAGCTTCAGAAAACATCCTGAGTGACTCTTTCTGTTTCTTATCAAGCGTCTTAGGAGTCTTGACAACAACCTTTATCATCTGGTCCCCGGCACCGCGCCCATGCACGTCAGGCATGCCCTGCCCTTTCAGCCGAAAGACAGTATGGCTCTGCGTACCGGAAGGTATCTTAAGCTTTGCCTTCTTCCCGCTGATAGTGGGAACATCAATCACATCGCCCAGCCCTGCCTGGGAAAAGCTGATAGATGTCTTGCAATAGATATCATTGTTGTATCTCTCAAATATCTCATGAGGCCTTACATGAATAATGATATAAAGGTCGCCGCTAGGTCCGCCTTTGACGCCTGCGTCACCTTCACCAGCAACCCGGAGATGATTTTCAGAGTCTATGCCTTTAGGGATCTTGACCTCAATAGTTCTTTCCTTCCTGACGCGACCGCCGCCATCACATTCAGGACATGGCGAATCAATTATCTTGCCTGTCCCATTGCACTTGTCACAGACACCAATGCTTACGACCTGCCCCATGAAAGTCCTCCGGATATGCTTCACCTGACCGGACCCGCCGCATGCAGAACATGTCTTTGGCTCAGTCCCGGCTTTAGCACCGGTACCGTCGCATACAGAACATGTCTCAAGATGCGGGACATCAATCTTGGTCACAAGACCGTTATACGAATCTTCAAGAGAAATTTCAAGATCATATTTCAGGTCAGCCCCGGACTGCGGACCGTTCTTTCTTCTTGTCCTGCCGCCCATGCCGCCTGAAAATATGTCAAAGATGTCACCGAAACCTGAGAAGATGTCTTCAAAAGAACCTGAACCGAATCCCTGACCACCACCGAAACCGCCCTGGCTCCCCGAAAAAGCCGCATCGCCGAACTGGTCATACTGCCCTCTCTTCTGCGGGTTGCCAAGAATCTCAAAAGCCTCGTTTATCTCCTTGAACTTGGCTTCAGAACCTTTGTCGCCATTGTTGACATCAGGATGATGCTTGCGCGCAAGCTTTCTGAATGCTTTCTTTATCTCGTCAGGAGACGCATCTTTTGAGACGCCGAGAGTCTCGTAATAGTCTTTCTTTGTCATTTTTTCTTTTCCTCGTCATCTACATTGTATTCAGCATCAACAACAGTCTCATCATCTTTCTTGCTCGGCTTCTTGCCTTTCTTGCCTGAAGCACTGTCATCCTTACCTTTAGCCTGAGCTTCAGCAGCAGCCTGGGCATCCTGGTACATCTTTGTCGTAAGCTCATGCACGACATTAGTCAGGGCTTCAGTCTTCTCCTTGATCTTGTCTGTCTCAGCCTTCTCGTCAGCAACAACATCCTTAAGATCCTTGACAGCAGCCTCAATCTTCTTCTTGGTGCCCTTGTCAACCTTGTCGCCGGAATCCTTGAGCAGTTTCTCGGAAGTATTGACAAGCGTCTCCGCCTGGTTCCTGACTTCTATAGCATCCTTCTTCTTCTTATCCTCGTCAGCATGCGCTTCCGCATTCTTGACCATATTGTCCACATCTTCTTCAGACAGCCCGGATGACGGCTTGATAGATATCTTCTGTTCCTTGCC
>JAGLUQ010000012.1 GCA_023134675.1 Candidatus Aenigmatarchaeota archaeon
TGTACGGCTTATATTGAACTCCTGACGCTTAATATACTCCTATAAGCAATGTCTAACCCATCATTTGTCCTTATCCCATATATATTGGTTATAAGGAGAAGCTATAATCATCTTATTGCTTTCTGAAATTCATTCCTGATCTCATCAATCTTTTTTTCATTCAGCCGGAGAATTACAGACTTACACTTTACCAGAAATTCCGGAGTCTTATCCACCATCTTATTGTATTGCTCATCAGGAATTGTCCTGTCAATATAATACTGCGAATCAATTCTTGCCTTCAATGAATCTTCAATGAACTCCAATTCTTCTTCAGTAAAATATTCTTTAAGGAACCTTTTTGCAAATCCTATCGTGCATGAATGAATTTCGCATTTAATCCCAACCTTTGCCAAAATTGCGTAAAGCGAGAAATATAATGCATAATATGCTGTAGATATTATCCAGTCTTTTATTATATTGACCTGCATTGATTCAAGAGCTTCCTCAGCTTTCCTGACATATGCCTCTGAAATGTCAGGATTTGGGCCTATAAGGCTTAATCCCCCTTTTTTACCAGCACACCATATTATCTTATCTATTTCGGACCACCGCCTGAACAAAATGCTCTGCATTTAAGAATACGATATGATTCTTCAATATCTCCTTTAATAAGATATCTTCATTGATGTTTTTTTCAAATGTGCCTATTGGATAACATTTAACGCTTATTTCAATACCATACATCTTTGAGATTTTCTTGATTTTTTCTTTGTCATATGTTCCGGCTATAAATATATCTAAATCAGAGTCCTTGTCATAAGTGCCTTTCACATAGCTGCCGAAGATGAGTCCGATACCTTTTATGTCAGGGCTTATCTTTTCAATAATTTCTTTTATCAGGATGTTCTTCTCCATAAAAGCAATCTCTTTGTATTGCTCTGTAAAGATAAGATATTTTTTACTTGACCAGTTAAACTTTAGCTTATATAATTTTATTTTCCCTCTCATTTTTGATTCAAGGATTCCTTTATTTTCAAGACCCTCAAGCATCAGCTGTGCAGTCCTAGGGCTTATATTGAGCAATTTCTCAACTTCCCTTATGTAATACTCCCTGTTGAATCCGTCTGTAAACAAAGAGATTACCTGCAAAGTATTCTCAGTTATGTTTATTTTATCATACATATGTATACTAAAGAATACGTCATTATATAAATGTTATGCATGATAAATATATGTTGTTTCACTTCTTTTGATCTATAATTTTCAAGAATTTGTCTCTATCCTTCCTGTTATCTCAAGCTGTTCAAGACCAAGAAATTTCGTTTTGATAGTTTCAGGCTTATTTTCCATAAGATATAGTTCTATTGCTTCCTTTGTCCTTTTGATCAGTTCGTCGCGGGTTTTTGCCTGTGTATGGCATCCGGGAAGCCCGACAACTTCCGATATCAGATATCCGTCTTCTCCTTCCTCAATTATTATTGTAAATTTTTCAGCCATATAAATACTATAGTAGTTGTTTTTTATAAACCATCTTGTCAGGAGGATTTACTGCAAAATTATATATAATCTGTTTCATAAAGGGAGATATAGTGTTTCCGATGCAATCTTTCCGCAACCCCAAAAAAGGCAGCCTTCCGATAGAGACCGTGGTAATAATAGTACTTTTTGTTGCCGTCCTTGCAATCCTTATCATCATAATAGCAAACATAACCGGGAAAGGCACAGATGATATGGGCCAGAGCATTGATGCTTCGGGCGATGGTGCATTATGCCAGATCGAGTGCATTAAGTGTTGCAGTGGTGCTGTACCTGGTTCTGAAGATTGTAATGCTTTTGTCACTGGCGGCTGCTGCATTGACAATAAAGACACAGAATTCGGCTGCTGACACCCAACCAATTATCTCATAACTTCTGCAAAAAAACTCTTCTTTTTTTCAATTTTTCGCTCATTTCTAACAATTATCTCTAATTTTTGCCTGATAACACCAAATTATGCATTTTTTCAGGAAAAATATATTTTTAGTCGCCCTTGCAATCGAAAACTTGCAGATTTGAGAACTTATGACTAACATTATAAGATACAAAACTTTATAAAGGTTTAGGACTATATATTATTACTACTCGTATAGCACAACTATCAAACTAATGGGGGATTTTATATGTCTTTATCTGAAATTATGGGAGATTTAGGAAACACTGCCAGAGGATTATACAATGAAGCTAAACAAGAAATCAATTTACATCCAAAAGAATCTATAGCAAGTGGCTTAATTGCAGCAGGATTAGTTGGAGCTGTCTCTTTTGTGCAGACAAAAAACCCAGACGACTTAGAATCCATATTCAGAGCAGTACCAAAAGCCTTTCAATTATATACTCCGGAAATGATCAATCATTCTATGAATGCATTTGATTCTGTCTCTAAAGGCCTTTCTGAGTCAGGCGTAAGCCAGGATCTAATAAAAGATGAAGGCATTTCAGGGTTAAAAGAATTTATTCATCTTGCATGCGCTGGTCTAATCAAAGGTGCCGGATATTATGGTGGGGAAACTCCTTCTGTTACAAGAAAGGAAATAAATGTTCCAGAAAATACTGCTGAAGAGGAAAAAGTAGAACAAAACGCTGAAGAGGAAAAAAAGGGTCACGGCCTGCTTTATGTCGGCATAGGTACATTTGGTACTATAGGTATTGCGATTCTTGGATATTTATATACGCAAACTACTGGTGAAAGTACCGGAACACCTCCACAATCAACAGGTACAAATCCTGTCTTTGATCCAATAATACCGGTTGAAACAGATACACCGGACCACACACCGGAAGCTACAGCAACTGCTGAGCCGACACAGGAACCGACTGCTGAACCTACAGCCACACAGGAGACTCATTGGTATGATGATAAGCCTTATTTTAATTATGGAGTTATAGAGGCAAATGAAAATTTATTTGGTGAAGATATAGAAGGCGTCATTAATGAAGAAGCTCGTAAGCTTGGTCGTTATAGTGTCTTTAATGAAAACGAACAAGTCATATTCAAACACGTAGAATACCCCAACTTCGACATTTACGGCGAGCTTCAGCCTGGGCAGGCCCGTGAGCTTGAGGAGCAGTATGGCAGCATGGTATCGCTTACGATGGAGCAGATTGACACAGACGGAGGCGGCATGGACAAGGTTGCTGTAAGGTATGAAGGAAGTAAAGGTACTTGGACTGATACATTTCACTTTGATAAAAGAGCAGATGCAGGCGCTTATATAACAGCATATATAAGTCCTGAAATATATCCATCGTTGATAATTGATTAACAACCTGTAGCTGTCGGTTTATTATCTATACAATTACATAATTTATACTTCTGTAAAAATGGATTTGAACAATCAGATTCATCTGGGTCATGACAACACTCCCAACACAAAATCTCGCAGTTTGTCACGCCCCCACTCACATTAATCTTATCATCAGCAAGATCAGTGAAATTGCTCGCGCCGCGAGAGACCAGGATCAAGACAACAAGAACAAGAACAAGCAATATAACTAAAATCACAATAGTATTTACCGCCAGCGCCATGCCTTTTCTCTTCTTAGAAAGAAACATGACTATAACTTATCAATACAGGTTTATATCTGTTTTCGGGCTTATAGAAAGCTTTATAAACCTTATAAACTAATAATAACTACTTATAAGTTATATATAATTACTAGGTATTTCAGATGAATGCAAATGATATGGTTTCGGTATTGAAAGGCACGGCAGATGTTGCAGTCAATAAAGTAAAAAGCGTTATTGATAATGATCCCCGGAAAGCTGCAACTTATGGTCTTTTAGGTGCAGGTGCTGTCACTGTAGCACATTCTCTTATTACGGGCGATGCTGAGCAGATATCCGACGCATTCAGCAGCGCTGGAAATGCAATATCTCGTACCGTTTCGCTCTATACTCCTGAAATTATTGAAAAAACAGTATTTGCTACTGATTTCTTAGGTAATACTGTTTCAGATGTTGATTATCAGGAAATCGTTAAAGACTCTGGTGTTTTAGCAGGCAGCGGCATTGTGCTTAAATCCGTGTATGATGAAGTAAAAGATAATTATAGCGTGCTTGAACCTTCTCAGAAGAGAAAGCTAAAACAGGGTATTTCACTGTTACTTGTTGCCGGAGCCATATCTGCGTCAGGATGCCTTGGTGGAAGTACATCAACAGGCGTAGATCCTGTCAACGACCCGGTAATCCCTGCTGAAAAAGATACACCTGACCACACAGAAAAACCGACTGCTGAACCTACAGCAATAGAATCACAGCATCTGTATGACCTCAATCCTGGTTATGTAAAAATTGTGCTTGAAGCAAATGAGAATCTATTTGATATTAAAATAGAGGGATCTATGGTTGATGGTGATAAAGCCGGTTGGGAAACAATACGTGACGATGATAAAAATATAATATTTAATCGAGAGACATACAATCCTCGCAACTTCGACCTTTACGGCGAGCTTCAGCCAGGGCAGGCCCGCGCTCTTGAAGAACAGCATGGCAGCATGGTATCGCTCACGATGGAGCAGATTGACACAGACGGAGGCGGCATGGACAAGGTCGCTGTGCAGTATGTGGGCAGTAAAGGTACATGGACTGATACATTTCACTTTGATAAAAGAGCAGACATAGAAGATTATATAATAGCACATATAAGTCCTGAAATATATCCTTCGCTAATAATTGATTAACAACCTATAGCTGTTGGTTTAGCATCTATACAATCACATAATTTATACTTCAGTTTAAAGGGATTCGCACAATCAGGTTCATCTGGGTCACGACAACACTCCCAACACAATATCTCGCAGTTTGTCACGCCCCCACCCGTATCAATCTTATCCTCCGCAAGATCAGTGAAATTGCTCCCGCCACGAGAGACCAGGATCAAGACAACAAGAACAAGAACAAGCAATATAACCAAAATCTTAAAATCATGTAAACTCAATCAGATGATTTTTAGATGACAAAAATTCAGAAAGAATTTTTAGGCATCACAATAGTATTAATCGCCAGCCCCCTACCTTTTCTCAGAAAAGAAACATGACTATAACTTATCAATGCATGTTTATATCTGTTTTTAGGCTAAAAAGATTTTTAAGCATCAATAAACTTTGTCTCTTTTATCTATCTTTACAATACCGACCATATTATTGTCATAATCAACATCATATAATACTCTATAATCTCCTATTCGAACCCTGAATAGTTTTTCATCATAACCTTTTACGCTTTTAGAATCATGTTCAATAGGTATTTCTTTAAGTTTATCAATCTTATCAAGAATCCTTAAGATAAGCTTTTTGTCAAGATTTTTTAAGAATTTTACAGCCTGTCTTGAATATTTGATATCAAACATCATAACCCCAATTCAGTTCTTATGTCTTTACTGGAAACAAGCTTTCCTGTTTTTTTATCTTTCCTGTATTCTTTCATAGCAATATGATCCTTTTCAGTCAGGACACTGTCTATATCAATCATATGGCCTTTAATAAAATCAAGATCCTCTCTAATTGCTTTTAATTCTTCTCTTATCTCTTTTGAATTTACTGCTTCAGACATAAAAATAATATAGTTGTTTAATTATTTAAGCTTAACATCCCCCGCAATCCCAATCTTATCCTCACCGATATCAGTAAAATTACTCCCGCCGCGAGAGACTATAATCAAGACAACAAGAACAAGAAATATAATTAAAATCATGTAAACTCAATCAGATGATTTTTAGATGACAAAAATTCAGAAAGAATTTTTAGGCATCACAATAGTATTTATCGCCAGCGCCATGCCTTTTCTCTTCTTAGAAAGAAACATGTTTATATCTGTTCTCAAGCATAACAAGATTTATATATCTATGTATCTAAAAAGATACATATGTATACAATTGGAAACAATGCTTTGAAGATACTCAGCTTGTATCTGAGCAACTACAAAAAAAGATATTATCTGAGAGAGATATCAGCCTTGTCAAGGATACCTTTAAAGACAACGCAGAACACCCTTAAAATACTAAAAGAAGAAAGCATACTAAAATCAGAAACTGTAGGAAAGAACAGATATTTCACATTGAATATGGACAACATTAACACAAGACTTTATCTTATGCAGGCAGAGATATTCAGGACATCCCTCTTTATAGAAAAATATCCCTTATTAAAGCCGTTCATCAAAGATTTCAATACCTTATCAACACCTGTCGCTGTTTTTGGAAGTTTCGCAAGGTTCAAAGCAACAAAAGCGTCAGACCTTGATATTCTGATAGTATCTGGAAAGACACATAGCCTGCCAGAACATCTTGTTCCCCCTGAGATCCATAAAGTATTTCTATCAGAAAAGCTGTTTATTGAAGGCATTGAAAAAAAAGAAGCTCTGATAGCTGAAATATTTGAAAGTCACATAATACTTAACAGTTTCTCATTTTTTGTCAATGTCATGTGGGATTATTATGGATGATAAAAGAAGTTTGAAGTGGTGCTGCCGTCTCAAAGACGGGATAAAAATAACAGAACCTAACAATCGTCTGGCTGAGTCATATCTTGAGCATTCGAGAACCTCTCTCAAACGCGCCCATGATATGTTTGAAGCAAAAGACTTCCTTTGGACAACAGTCATATTATACTATGCAGAATACTATGCGTTATATTCATTTTTACAGAAGATAGGGGTAAAATGCGAAAACCATTTCTGCTCGATAACAGCAGTGCGGTTCATTCTTGGAAAAGATAAGACAAAAACTATTGAAGACCATAAAGGCAAAAGGATTGATGCTCAATATTATATGAAAATTGCAGATGAAAGCTCAATCAAAGGCATAATGATAGCTGCAAAAGAATTCATCCTGGAATTTCAAAACATTGTGTCAGAGTTATCCGATAAAGATATTGAGATTCATAGAGAGCTCATAAGGAAAAGTATCTAAACTGTTTATTTAAATATATCTTATCCTCACGGATATCGACAAACAGTTCCCGCCGCGAGAGACCAGGATCAAGACAACAAGAACAAGAACAAGCAATATAACCAAAATCTTAAAATCATGTAAACTCAGCTAAAAGATTTTTAGATGACAAAAATTCAGAAAGAATTTTTAGGCATCACAATAGTATTTATCGCCAGCGCCATACCTTTTCTCTAGAAAGAAACATACCTATAACTTATCAATACAGGTTTATATCTGTTTTAGAAGAATCACTTTTTTCTTTCAATCCTGTCCATAAATTCATTTTCAGGAATCTTAGCCATCTTAAGTATTGATTTCATCGTACCTATTTTCAATTCCTTATGAAGAGGAACAACACAACCAAAATCCTCTTTCTTCAGAATTACGTGGTTTCCTTTCTGCCGCACAGCCTCAAAACCAAAAAGTGACAGAGCCTTGATCATCTCATGCCCCGACAGCTTCTTCATTGACAGTTACCTCAAAAGTTGTAAGAAATGATTTTGATTTTGTCTTAGGCTTAAATTCTTCAAGATAAAGCTCTGTCGCTTCCTTAAGATTATCAAGCGCTTCATCAACTGTCTTTCCCTGGCTGACAGTGCCTACTTCAGGACATTCCGCAATATACATATCTTCTTCCTTATGGATTACAGCACTGAATGTTTCTTTAAGCATACATATCATTTAACTTTTTAACATTATAAATCTTATTGTCACATAAATTCAGAAATAGATACAAGTTTTCCTTCTTTCTCATGCTTGAAACTTTCATCTATGAGAACTTTTTCTTCCTCGCTCAAAATAGTATCTGCATCGACCATATGCTCCATACCTTTTCTCTTCTTAGAAAGAAATAAGTTCATATCTGTTCTATAGAGAACACCGATACATTTATATATCACATGATACATATATGTTACATATGATACAAAAATGTAGCAGTCAGAGAATCTTCGCAGCCTTTGCAGAAAATCCTACAAAGCAATTCCATGTAAGAGAGCTTTCACGAATTATAAATCTTGCACCCACCTCAATAAATATTCACCTGAAAGATCTTGAAAAAAACAATATGATAACAAAGGAAAAGACCGGATTGTATCCCTCTTACAGAGCAAACTTTGATGACGAAGATTTTAGGTTCTACAAGCGGCTGCACAACCTTGCGCAATTGAAAGAATCGGGTCTTATAGAAGCACTAGAAAACACAGTATCACCTACCGCAATTGTCCTTTTCGGGTCTTACATGAAAGGCGAAGATACAGAAACAAGCGACATAGACATTTTCCTAATAGCTGAAGAAAAAGAGATAAATCTCAAAATATATGAAAAGCGATTGAAAAGAAAGATCCAGCTTTTTTCCGCAGATAATATAAAAAAGCTTCCAGCTGAACTGAGAAATAATATAATCAATGGTGTTGTCCTTTATGGATTCCTAAAGATGTTCTGATGAAGCTCATGAGAATCCAGCCAGACAGAGAACGAGCAAAAAGCCTTATAAAGATGGCAAGATTACGACACGGCAAGATAAACCTGTTTGATGAAGAAAGCGAAGTATCCCTTATTATTGAGATATACTATGAGGTTGCAAAAGAATTGGTCACAGCCATCCTTTTCATTGACGGTTACAAGACATTGAGCCATATGGATCTTATAAGCTATTTAAAGACAAATTACAAGGATGATTTTGACACCTTTGAGATTGAGCTTCTGGATCAGCTGAGAAAGAACAGGAACAAGATTGTCTATTATGGCATGTTCATGGAGTCTTCATATCTAAAGATGAACAGAAAAACAATAATTACTATCATAAGCAAGCTGTTTGATCTGTGCGAAAGAAAAATGTAAGCAGCACCATACCTTTTCTCTAGAAAGAAACAGGTTTATATCCCTTCTTTTGAACTCAAAGATTCCCGCACATCCTCTATCTCAGAAGAATCCAACCCACTTAATATCTGCTTGCACTTGACAATTTATCTTATCTTTGCCTTCGCCCATAGTTCCATCTCCATAAGACATCTACAAGCTCAGATACATTTCCGAAAAACACATGGTTCTCAGCAATCTCGATAGCCAGAGGATTCTCATTTTTAAGAAGCCTGCCAAATTCGCTGTAAGATGTATAATGCTCATTTATCTCAATAACACATCTTTTCTTGATATCATCAATACTTGCTTTTTTTCCAAATATCGCAGCATCAAGATCTGATTTTCTGTCTGCTGTACCTTTTGCATATGATCCAAACACAGCCAAGCTCTTAGATTTATGGATAATCTCATCTATTATCAAAGATACTTCTTTGTTCTCAACAAGGAATTTCAAGGCCTTATGATTTTCAATCATGTTCAATATATTTTTTGAAGATGTCTTTTCAAGATCAAGATAAAACATCTTGTTTTTGCCTTCAGTCTTGTAATTTATAAGATTATTTTTTGCAAGCTCATTCAATCCTCTTGATGCTGTCTGCTGCGGAATTCCTGTTTTTTTTGATATCTGGGTCGCAGAAAAACATGCAGAATAGTTGCCAGAAAAAGGAATTAATAGATTAACCAATTTTTGAGTAACATTACTCATTTTAGAGTTTGTATTCACAACCATACTATTTAATAGTCATTTTCTGTTTATATATATTATTGAAAAGCAGGATTCTCCAATTTAGCTTCAGACAACAGGCTCCCGCCGCGAGAGAAAAATAAAAAAACCTTCACCTTGTAACAGCAAACCCAAGTACTTTCTCACGAAGAGCCTTAGCCTTCTTATCCTTCACAAAATGCTCGCGGACAGGAACAAGAAGCTTATCAATATACCTGGCAACAGTATTTTTCAAATCCAAAGGATGTATCTTCTTGCCGACATAAAGCTTCCTGAGCTCATCATAGCTTCCGACCTCAAGATTGCCTCCGAACTTCTCCGGCCTCTCAATAACAATATTGTCAAACTTCTCAAAGACGATATACCGTGCATATTCCAGGACAGGATTATCCTCTTCCACACCTTCAGGACAGTACGCTTTCTTAAACTTGTCAAAAATCTGTTCCTTGGAATCAGTCATGAATATAGCAGTCTCAGGCTTAGACTTGGACATCTTAAGCTCAATCTTCCTGTCCACGCCTTTAAGGCCTGTATCCTTGAACTGAAGGCCCAACAGCATATGATGATGTATAGCAACAGGCGGCTTAAAGCCTAGTTTAGGAAATATATCCCTTGCAAGCATATTGACTTTCCTCTGGTCAAGCCCCAGCTGCGCTATGTCAGCGCCGAGATGATGTATATCTGCCGCCTGCATCAGAGGATAAAGTATCTGTGCAGCCGGATTATTGACGCTGTCCTCGCGCCCCATTATCTGCCCGCACCGAAGAACTCTCTGACAGGTAGCACTGCTGGATAACCTAAGCACAGTCTCCCAGTACTCAGGATGCTTATTGATAAACTCAGATGTCCATACAAACTCAACATTCTTCATGTCAAGGCCGCAAGCTTTCCAGACCTCAATAAAATACTCGCCCACAACCCTTATCTTCTCAAGGTCGCCGTCATACTTATTGTTGAGCATGGCAAACCAGTCAGCCACCCAGAACTTAAAATGTATGCCGCAGGATGTCAGCTTGTTGACAGTGATAGTTCTCATAAGACCCTGGGCAATATGTATCTGCCCCGACGGCTCAAACCCGTCATATGCAACAATCTTCTTCTTTGTCTTAAAAAGCTCGCGAAGCTCGTCTTCCTTGATTATCTCCTCAGCAAACGATTTTATCAGGTCAATCTTATCTTCAACATCCATACATCATCACGCAAATAAGCATATTCATCAAAATTTCAATACTATTATTACTACTGGCATCATTTATTAATATACTCATTCAGGATACACTTATCTTCACAATCCCGTCCTTCTCATCAACATCAAACTTCCTGTCCAAAAACTTGCCGACCACATCAATATTTGTCTTCGCATGCCCTGTAAAAGAAGGAGCAGTATAAGATGAAGGACCGGAAGCAAAAGCAATGTAAGGAGGGAGCTGATCTGTCATGTACTCATCCACAGACGCGCCCGAATCAATATATCCTGACAGCTGCTCAGCAGCCAGAACCCCGACCTTCTCCGCCTTCACACCCACTGCCCCAAGACAGTCAGCGCCCATGACCGTATTCTCAAACTCAGCCCAAAGAACAATAGATGTCCCCACAGACTCGGTATCAGAATAGCACGCCTCAATCTCAACAGGAACATCATACTTTTCCAAAAGCAACACTTTAGCAGATTCCGCCTCTCTCTCAGACACCTGCGCCTTCCGTAACTGTCCGGAAGAATGCGCAATGCCGCATATCTTCAAAAGCTTCCCGCTTTCGGAAAGGTCAATGCCTTTAAGCTTAAGCAAAGGATGAATAACAACCTTTACCTCGGCCCCGCCTTTGGGATAATGGCCGTGCTTCACAATCTCCATCTCCGCCCTGTACCCCATCTTGAGAAGAATAGGAAAAAGAACATGCTTGGTATAAAGAAGTGGAGGAGACCATTTACCGAAAGTCGCCCCACCGCAAATATCAATCTCAATCCTGTCCTTGATATGCATCGCAGGTATCAGAAGTGCCTGCAAGACAAGACCGATAGAGCCGGCAGTAGATATTTTGACAGAAAGATGCTTTGTCTCAATATTTTCAGGAAAAAAATCAATCTTTTCAGAGCCGACAGACGCACCTTTGACCTCAGCATTGCACATCTGCGCAACTGCATCAACACCTGATACATGCTGCGCCCGAAGCCCGGATGTACACCTTTTCGCCCTGATATTTGTTATCCGGACAGGTTTGCCGGTCAAAGCAGATAAAGCGACAGATGTCCTTATGACCTGCCCTCCGCCCTCGCCGTGAGACCCGTCAACAACAACAATATCTTCCATAAAGATAGTTTTCACAGATTAATTTTATATGTTTTAAGAAAAACATCAATACCACTCAATCCCTTCAAACCTGCACACAGTAACTTTTCGTTTCAATATAAAATACCTGAAAAACTTATACCTGGCATATATCTGAAAATAGATAGAAAGAATAGAAGTGTTCCTGAAACCGCCGACATAGATAATGTTCTTGTCATCCCTTAAAGAATCATCAACAAACCGGATAACACCGTCAAACTTCCGGCCATCCTCCCTGTCAATCACAGACCCCTTAACAAGCCTCGGACCGAAGACCGCCACATCAACAGGCATCCCGTCCGGCCCTTCAGTCCCGTCAATATACCCGTAATTAAAGACTGTAGGAATCGGCGAGAACATAACCTTTTTGAAACCATCCCGTATCTTCTCATACTTGAAGAAGCTGTATTTAGGCGTCTCAATAATTATCTTCATAAGAAGGAATTTTGTTTAATAAGTTTATTAATGTTGGAAACATACATATCTCAATCAGCCTTTCCCCGCAGTAAAATCAAGAGACATAAAATCCTTAAAACTGATATTTGCTTTCAGGCAACCATCTGCTTTTTGTATCTCAAAGTCCAGATCTTTAAAAATATCTTCCCAAAACAAAATAGAATAATCAGAAGGGAAATTCAGGTTATGAATCAGGCCGAACAATGAATCATCCGAAGACTTTTCGTAACGGTATCCACCATCATAAATGCCTGGCCAGTCCAAAGTCTTATGGCCTGTATACTTAAATTCTATATGATTAAGAGCATTATCAAATACTCCGCTGTCAAAACTGCTGTCTATTTCACAAAAGCCATCTCTCAGCTTTTCATTATCCATATCTTCTGAATCGGCCAAAAAGTCATTTAACTGTTTAATATAACTATTCAATACTTGGAAATCTCTAGAATCACCCCCATACTTTGGGTCAGAAACATCTTCCAGAGACAAAATCCCACATCCCACAAAAATATTTGCCATTTCTTTTACAGTATCGTTATATTTAGCTGAAGCATATAATATCTTTTCTATTTCTGGCCTGATTGCAGAAACATCTTTTCCACTCTCCAGACATTCACTGAACTCATTGCATGCAGTCTTAATCTCTAAAAACTTTGAACGCACATCCATAAAGACAGGACTGCTCTGAAGTTCGGAAATATGGTTATTCCGCTCAAGATAATCTTTTCTGAACTCATGAAAAACATTACCATAAGAGATAGCAAGAGAATTTTCAGACTTAGAGAAAAGGTCAAATGAAATTTTATTTAACATTTGACTAAATCTGTCTGCCTTAAAACCTCTCTGGTACTTATTTAATCTGGCATACACATGATCTTTAAGAGTATCATGCAACTCTTCCTTAAGATATATATTCTCAGCCGAAAGATTATAAAAAGCAAGATTCAGGAGATCAGGCAATTTCGCATCAACTTGTGGAACCTGCAGAATTTCTACCATTTCAACCATAATATCACTTTTAATCATTTTTATTTTTCCTGACAGCAACTTTGCTTGATGCA
>JAGLUQ010000120.1 GCA_023134675.1 Candidatus Aenigmatarchaeota archaeon
CTGTCTTTGCTGACGCAGAAGATGCAGTTGCTGTTGCAGGAAGAGCCGACAGAGACCTCAAAGAAATCAGACATAAAAAAGTATTCTTTTGCAAATCTTAAATGTTTGTTGCTGCAAGACATTCAGGTTTTCAATTTATTTTTATTGATATCTGTCTAATTGTATATATATGGAAGAGAAAGAGATTTTTATTGTACCTCATGCGGACGGTAATCTATTGTATGCGCCTTTGCAGGAAAAAGTCATGTTCTCAAAAGAGGACCTAAAGGGAAAAACAAAGGATGAGCTTTTTGATATTCTGATGAGGCATGGATCCAATGTCTACTCCAGAAAGGAAGACATGAGTTATTTAACATCTTTGCCATCCGAACTTGTGATTTTGCTGACCCGCGACTGCAATCTTCGATGCAGGTATTGTTATTCTTCAGGCGGTAATTCCAAAGAAAGCCTGAAATGGCCTGTCGCAAAAGCGGCAATTGATTTTTGTTTCAGGGAAAAAGTCAGGCAAAAGAAAAAACGCTTCACTATAGATTTCGTCGGTGGCGGTGAACCTACATTGAACTGGGATGTCCTGACAAGGTCTGTGTCATATGCAAAAGAACTTTGCAAAGGCGCAGATATTGAACTCAGCACAGGGATAATAACAAACGGTGCATTCAACAACGATAAATGTGAATGGATCATTGAAAACATAGACAGGGTCTCTATATCTTTTGATATATTAAAAGATGTCCAGAATAAGCAGAGACCTCTATCGGGCGGACTGCCGTCATATGATCTTGTATTAAATAACATCAATAAAATAGATGCCAAAGAAAAAAGATTTGGTATACGTTCAACAATATCCAAAGATGTTGTTCATCTGATACCGGACATGGCGCGTTTTGCATCATCATCATTCAAAAATTTAGAGACTTTGCTTATAGCACCTGTATTTGAAATAGGCAGATGTCATGAAACGGATCTTAAAAGTCCGGAAAAATCTGATTTCGCAAAATATTTTCTTGAAGCAAAAGATATAGGCAAGGAACATGGCATAAATGTAACCTGCAATCTTGTGAACTTAGACCGGACCTCTTTGACATTCTGTAAGGCTCTGAGCACTTATTTTGGCATAACACCGGATTCCTGTATAACTGCATGCCAGCAAGTTGATTCTGCATCTTATCCGCAATCTGATGTTTTCATATATGGAAAATACGATACTAAAAATGATAGATTCAATATAGATCTTAAAAAAATTGACCGATTAAGAAAAAGAAGAGTTGACAAAATACCTAAATGCACTGATTGTTTTGCAAAATATCAATGTTGCGGCGGCTGCTCTTTTAAGGTTGTGATGAATAAAAAAGATTTATGTTCGCCAGATACATCTTCCTGTGAAATTACAAAGTCTTTGCTTGCAAGAGAATTATATGATAAGACTATTTTTTAGCTTAATCATAGATTAAAGATATATAGCGGAACAACCATAAATAGTGTTATGAGTTCTCAAAAGATTATAATTATTGCATCAATTATATTGCTTGTGTCATGTTATATGGTTTATCAATATTATTCAACAGACACTTCCATTGATACAGATACTTCCATTGATACAGGTACTTCTGTTGATACAGATACTTCCACTGATACAGGTACTTCTGTTGATACAGATACTTCCACTGATACAGGTACTTCAGATATCCAAATGCCATCAGATGATGAACTTGCATCTCTGCGCGAAAATCTCTTTGCTTTTAAGACATCAACGCCTATCTATGTTGATTCCTACGGGCTTTCAGGTCAACAGATACCTCCCTCAACATTTAATAAAGCTGCCACGAAAGATACGATTCAAAAAATATATACAAACTGCGCAGGCGAATGCCCTTATGAATTCCTGTATTACATGATATGGTTCAGCAAGAACATAGATGAGATGTCTGATAAAGAGATTCTAGCAGCTTATCCTATCAAAGCACGGTTTGAAAATTACAGGCCCCAGCTGACTTATGATAACATAAAAGATGTAAGCTATTATGTATATTCAAAAAAGCTCATGAACATGATGCAGACAGAAGAAGATTCATTGTGGTTTGAGCAATTTATCTGGCTTCCTGCACCTGCTGCAGGTGAGCAAAGATACTATACTATCCTTTTCTTCAGCGATGCAGGCGATATAAGCGGGCTTAAAGAGAAGCTGACTGTCGGAACAATAAGAACACAAGCATATGCCGATAAAGTATCAGATAACCTTTGCAGTCCGGATATCGCTGATGAAGATAAAAGCGGATGCGATTATGTATATTCTATTAAAAACAATCATTTCTGCAGTCTTGATACAGAGACCTTGCGTGAAGAAGCGAATGAATTTATGAGAACAGAAGATATCACCTGCAGATATGAATTAAAATATATGTTAAATTATGCTAATCCGGATAAATGGTTCTTATAAACAAAATATAAAAATAGAAGAACTAAAAAATTCTAAGAAGATTGATGCATTAAGAACAGTTTAATCTTAAGTGCAAAGACAGCTACCATGGCTGTTATGCGAACCGTGAGAACCATGAGACCCATGCGATGAATGCGATGCATGGTTCGTATGAGCAGGATCGTAATGCGAGTGTGTCGTCCTGACCTCGCCGCTTATGTAATTTGCTGTGGAAGAATCATTATGCGCAGGATTGCTGTCTGTATGGGCTGTTGCCTGCCTGGATGTCAGAGTAACTGCAGCAATTATGCCGCCGCCTACAAGAATTGCGTTCTTTGATATTTTTCCTTCTTCCTCTGTCAGGAATGAGGATATCAGTCTCTTTATTTTCGGTATTTTTGACATAGCAACTGAAAATATATTGTCGGGACTCATATATATATCTTATACACCTTTTTCTGTGGCAGACCAATCTATAAGAGTTTTTCTGGCTTCTTTATCATACCATAGAAGATTAAATGCATGCTCAATAATGCCTTTTCTTATCTTGCACTCATTGTTTACCGGCAATTTTGGTATAAGGTTGTTCTGCTCGCCGTAAGTTGTCACAAGACAGTTTCCGCAGTATGCATGCCAGACACAGAAGTCGCAGTGGCTTGAGAGGGATGATGACAGGTCTACAAGTGTCAGTGCCTGCTGTCCTGTATAGACTTCTTTGAATGTATTATCTTTAACATTACCAAGACGGAAAACATCATATGACCTTGCCTCGTCGCAGGCATAGATGTCACCGTTGAAATTATAGGAAGCCTGCTCAAGCCCTGCACCGCACGGCGAACTGAAACAGGTGTATGCTGTACGGTCTTTGGACAGGAATTTCCGGGCAGCCATGACGCTCATGCCTTCAAGGAAATTTGTGCCTTTTCTTGTGATATCCATGCAATGCGCGACGCTTTCTTTCCAGAAAGCCAGAAACTCTTCAGGAGCATAGCCAATCTCTTTCCATCTCTTGTTTGCAAACCCTGAATTCATCAGATGCCTCATGCGTATCCTGTCAAAGCCCAATCTTACATATTCATCCACAATCTCTTTCGCATATGGGAGTGAATGGCGGGTTATTGTAGGCAGGCAGTGGATATTGTATTTATGATCATTCATGATGACATCCAACCAGTGGACAACATCATTGTAGCTTCCTTTGTTGTCGCAATAATACCTGTTCCTGTCATGCACCTTTTTTGGCCCGTCAAGAGAGCTGCAGAGCTGAACTTTGTTTTTTATAAGATATTTGAGTATGGTCTC
>JAGLUQ010000121.1 GCA_023134675.1 Candidatus Aenigmatarchaeota archaeon
GATTCTTTGAGAGTCATGGTGATTGTGACCGGTGTCAAGAGCCCTCAGATATTCGGGACTGAGATGTCTACTCAGAAAGAAGGCACAAAGCAGATTGAGAAGGATCTTGGGATTGAGTTTATTTAGATTCTTTCTTTTCTTCTTATTTTTTCTTATTTTGTTTCATTTTCTTTTCAGATAAATTTATATAAATTCGTTATTCATTACTGTTTGTCGGATGATGATTATGGCGGAGTCTAAGATTTCTGAGAAAAGATGGGAAATGTCTTTTGAGCCCGAGATTTATAAGAAGTGGAAGAAGGACAAGATTTATGGGTTTGATAAGGGCTCAAAGAAGAAAGTATATTCTATTGATACTCCTCCTCCTTATGTCAACAGCCCTATTCATATGGGCCATGCGACGACTTATGTCCTTATGGACATGTTTGCGCGGTATAAGAGGATGAAAGGGTTCAATGTGCTTTTTCCTCTTGGGCTTGACAGGAACGGCCTGCCTATTGAGATGGCTGCCGAGAAGAAGTTTGGCGTGAAGCTGACTGAGACTAAAAGAGAAGACTTTATTGAGTACTGCAGGAAGATACTTGCTGAATCGTCAGATATATCTACTGAGTCATTTCTTCGTCTTGGCATAAGCTTCAATTCGTGGAATCTTGGGACTGATATCGGTGATGTGTACCATACTGATTCTGATGATTACAGGACTCTTACGCAGAACACTTTTATTGATCTTTGGAAGAAAGGGCTGATATATGAGGACAAGAGGATAAACAACTGGTGCCCGGGGTGCCAGACGACTATTGCTGACTGCGAGATTGAGTATAAGGATATTTCTACATTTTTCAATGATATCAGGTTTACAGTTAAAGAGACAGGCGAGGAGATTGTTATCGGCACTACACGGCCTGAGCTTGTGTGCAGCTGTGGCATGGTCATATTCAATCCAGAGGACAAGAGGTACAAGCATCTTGACGGTAAGACTGCTATCACTCCTGTATTTGGTAAAGAGGTACCTATAAAGGCGCATCCTTCTGCTGAGATTGAGAAGGGTACAGGGCTTGTTATGATGTGCTCTGCAGGAGACACAACAGATATCAGGTTCTTCCGTGAGATGGGGCTAAAACCTGTCATCTCTATTGACAGGGACGGGACGATGAATGAGAATGCAGGGTTTCTTTCAGGGCTTAAGGTCAGGGATGCAAGGCTTAAGATGGTTGAGAAGCTTAAGGAGGAAGGGCTTCATGTCGGTGCCAAGAGGACTACTCACAGGACGCCAGTATGCGAGAGATCTAAGGATGAGGTTGAGTTTATTGAGATGAGCGAGCTTTACCTTAAGCAGGTGGATTTCAAGAAGGATATGACCAAGATTGCCAAGAAGCTTAATTTTTATTCTGAGAACTCAAGGAAGATACTTCTTGACTGGATAGAAGGGGTGAGTATTGACTGGCCTATATCCAGGAGGAGATATTATGCTACACCTATACCTTTATGGTATTGTGATAAGTGCGGGGAGGTCATTGTTCCTGAGAAAGGGAAGCTTTATAATCCCTGGAAAGAGAAGTGCCCTGTCGGGAAATGTCCTAAGTGCGGGGCTTCTGATTTTAAGGGTGATGAGAGGGTGTTTGATACATGGTTTGATTCCTCTAACTCGCCGCTTTATGTGCTTAAATATTCAAAGGATGACGCTTTTTTCAGGAAGTCTATGCCTTGCTCGCTTCGTCCGCAGGGGAAGGAGATTGTCAGGACATGGTTATATTATACGCTTCTTAAGGGGTATCTTCTTTTAGATAGGCCTATCTTTGAGGATGTGTTTGTTCATTTCCATATACTTGATGACAAAGGCATTAAGATGTCCAAGTCTTTGGGTAATGTGCTTGATCCTCGGGAGATACTTGATAAATATGGTGCTGAGCCGTTCAGGCTTTGGGCTGCTGTTGAGGGTAATCTTGACAGGACTGATTTTCGGTGCTCGTATGATAGGATAGACGGGGCCGGCAAGACGCTTGCCAAGCTTTGGAATGTTTCGCGGTTTATCTCTATGTTTGATGCAGGTTCCGGGAAGGCTGAGCTTAATGATCTTGATAGGTGGATACGGTCTGAAGTCTCGCGGCTTGTGAAGCTTGCTGATAAGGAGTATGCGAATTATAATTTCCATAAGCCTATGGTTGAGATAAAGCATTTTATATGGGAGACTTTCTCGTCGCATTATCTTGAGCTTGTGAAGAACAGGGCGTATAATTCCGAGGGGAAGTTTTCTTTGGAGGAGCAGAGAGGCGCTGTTTCTACGCTGAACTACTGCCTTGAGACTGTGCTTAAGGTCGTCTCGCCTGTGATTCCTTTTTTGAGTTATAAGGTATATATGGAGCTTAAAGGCGAGGATGTGCATGGGGTTGAGTTTCCTTCTGCTGAGAAGGCGGGTAAGACAGTTTTAGGTACTGATGATATTGCTGCTTTGAACGGTGCTGTGTGGAAGGCGAAGAAGGATGCGGGGCTTTCATTGAAGAGCGAGGTGTCTGAGGTTGTGATGCCTTCTATATTTAAGGGTGTCGAAAAAGAGATAATGCTGACGCATAATGTTAAGAAGATTAAGTATGGGAAGGAAGTTGGGGTTAAGGTTTGAGATTTTCACCCCATAAACATTTATAAAGATATCCTTGCAATTTTAGATATCATTATCAGCTTGCATGACTACTTAGGTAGGAGAGAGCTTGTTCTGTGATTGGCATGAAATTTGACTTGAAAAGGAAAATTCAGGAATGGAAGCGAGTGCTTAGCATAACTAAGAAGCCGTCGAAAGACGAGTTTTCGGCGTCTGCTAAAATCACAGGCGTTGGTATGTTGATGATTGGGTTTATCGGGTTTCTGATATACCTGTTCGGTAAGCTGACAAATATATTTTAAATGTGATTTATTATGATATTTACTGTTCGCACTACTGTAGGGCGTGAGAAGACAGCTATAGATTCCATAAATGTTAAGGTCGGCGGAACTTCAGGGCCTATAAAGGCTGTTATGAGTCCGGCAGAGCTTAAGGGATATATCTTTGTTGAAGGCGATGATGAGGAATTATTAGTGGAAGAACTGCGCAGTGTGCCTCATGTTAAAGGTCTTATCAGAAAACCTGTTGATATAGAGCAGCTGGAAAGCTTCTTTACGCAAAAGATAGAAGTTGTTACATTTAAGGAAGGCGACCTTGTGGAAGTCATAGGCGGGCCTTTTAAGAAAGAGAAAGCAAAGGTTACAAGGATAAATGACCAGAAGGGTGAGGCAAAGGTGGAGCTTGTCGATGCTACTGTGCCTATACCTATAACTATCAAGCTTGACCTTTTGAAGAAGATAAATAATTGATATGTTGATCTATTATGGGAATGAAAACTATTGAGACACTTGTGGATGCCGGGAAGGCTTCAGCAGGACCGCCTTTAGGGCCGGCTCTGGGACCTATGGGCGTAAACATCGGTGATGTGATTGCTGCCATAAATGATAAGACAAAAGATTTTTCAGGTATGAAAGTACCAGTTAAGGTCATAATAGATGAGGACACAAAAGATTTCAAGATAACTGTCGGAACTCCTCCGACTTCACAGCTTATCAAGAAAGAGCTTGGTATAGAGAAAGGAGCGCATAAGCCCGGTGAAGAGCTTATAGCTGATATGAAGATTGAGCAGGCTATAAAGATTGCCAAGATGAAGCAGGAGTC
>JAGLUQ010000122.1 GCA_023134675.1 Candidatus Aenigmatarchaeota archaeon
GTGGTATCTTTTTAAAACTTAATTAAAAACAAATTAAAAAATCACTTTTACCTATTTATAAAAATATTAAGAAATCAATATCATATCTATAAAAAAATAGTTTACACAATCAATGATTTATAACTTTTTTTATAAATTACTGAAAACGATTTATTAAACTGTTCTCAACAAAGTTATATAAAGTACGCATATATTAGTGAATACAAGTTACAGATATAAGTAACATAACTGGAGATTAATATGAGGAACTCTTATATTGGATTGACTGGTCAAATCTTTGAAAGTGCCGAACTGAATAATATTGCTGCTCAATACAGGTTAAGTAATGATTACTTATTAGGAAAAATAAAAGATGTAATATCGGTCGCAGGTGATAAAGAACTAAATTTATACGATTCATGCATCCTAGAATTATTTGATATGCAGGGATCGCCTGATGAAAGACTTATAGGGGATCATTCAAGATGGGGATATATAAGAAATGCACTCCTTCACGCAAAAAGAAACGATAAAATCTGTAAAGCCATAGCATCTGGATGGGATAGGACAAGCATAAAATATATCATGGATGAAAAACTGGGAGGTCTAATAAAAGACGCCATCGTAGAAGGGGGTACTATATGTGAACATAACGACGAAGTACATGATTTATATCCTTTAGACAATCTCGAAGACCTATATGAGATAGAAAAAAATATATTTAAAGAAGCGGCTAAACAGGAACTAATGCTGGCTATACAGGGGAATGTCTCAAAAAGCTTCAATAGCATTTACTTTGAAGCAAACGAGCTGACAAGAGGAAATTTAAGAGAACATTTCATTGTAACACGTCGCGGTAATCCCACCACAAAAGACATATATTATACAATAGAACATTCAGAATTTGACACAAGCGGTTTCACATATGAAAATGAAAAGATAACGTTTGAGCCTACAATTAAAAACACTGAAATTCTCCATTTCATCCTGAGCGAAGCATACACCCTTCAGTCAGTAAGGTTTGCAGAAGAAGAAGGAGACAGAATATCAATAATAAGAGATAATGAAGATAAGAAGGATTTTGAATCGGAAGACATTAATAAATTTGCTGAAAAAACCATACCAAATGGTTGGTATTATACTATAAACTCAGACTTCTGTATGGACTTTGCCATAGATGGTGGCATCCGGTTGACAAAAGAATATGCAGCGAACCGTCTTGGAGAAATTGTATTTCCTAAAAAAAAGATTATAGTCGCACACACAGGAGATAATATAGGCGACGTACTTATGGGACCAAACTCAATATTTTTCCCTAAAGACGATAGCGATGCGGAAAATTACTGTATAGAAAATAACATAAAGCATATAAGTGTAAAAAACACCATAGAATATTTGCTCATCATGACAGCAATCACAGATAAGGCGATAAGAGATAAAATTCCGACAAGACCTACACATACAATCCAAATTTAAACAGGTGCAATACATTGATAAAATTGCTTCATGATAGCCTGGCAATTTAAAACATTTTCGGCATCATAGTACTGAACTATAGTCTGGATGTTTTATGTTCACCAAACAAATTAAAAAATCGCTTTTACTAATTTATAAAAATATTTAGAAATCATTCGTATACCCGTATCAAAGACTCTTTATTTAGTATACTGCTTTATTAGGTTCTGAATCTGTATATTATTATTTCTGGATGTATCATTTCGTGGTGCATATCTTAGCAATACCTTTTGGTTTGTCCCATGGTCCCCGTCTCTTATATCCTATAGGTCTGTCAGATATGATGTTCATGAAATCGGCAGTATTATGTATTAAATATTGTAATGCCATAATCTCTGCGTTTTCGTAAATCTCTAAGTTTGGCATTTTTAGATAATATTCAGAATCAGCAGTTATCAATTGTATTTTTTGTTCTTTATCTAATTGTTCATCATCAAAATTTGTCAGCTCAATCACTCTCCCTCCATGTGCTCTTATCTGTTGTATTATATTTTGGGTTGAAGGATATGTGTTATCATGTGGTGCTATGGCTATTACAATCTTTTTTTTGTCAAATTGGTCTCCTCTATCTTCTATTATGGTGAGGGGTCCGTGCTTAAATTCTCCACATTCAAATGCTTTTGCAGAAATATTTGTAATCTCTTCAAACTTAAGTGCTGCTTCCCTTGCTACAGAATAATTTATTCCTTCACCTAATAATATAATCTGATCTGTTTGAGACAGATATGTTGTCAAGTCATCGTAATCCTGGAACGGAGAATCATACCTATAATGGGGTATCTTTTCAATAGCTGTTTTTATTATATTTTCACCGTCATCTAATCGTCCGTCCAGACCATAATAAAGATACCTCAACAGTATCTGCTGGCTGGTGAATGATTTTGTTGCGGCTACTGCTCTCTCTGCACCGCAGTTTAACGGAATATTTAAATCTGCTATCTCTTCACTTATTGTAGAAAAAGGAACATTGACCATACTTATAATCTTTGGATTTTTTTCACTTTTTATCTTCTTTAATGGCTGGATAATATCCATGGTCTCTCCGGATTGAGACAGAGCTATTACTGCAGTTTTTTCGTCAATAATTTTCTCATATCGTTCTAGATCACATGCAGATATAGCACGGGCATCGTATCCAAGTTCACAAAAAAGAAATTCTCCGCCGATAGCAGCATTATAAGAACTTCCTGCACCAGTAAGTATTATCTTTTCAGCACTTTTCAGCATCTCTATGATTTTTGATATATTTTCTTTATCCTGGTCAAGTGCTGATAGCATAGTCTCTCGTTGCTGTCCCATCTCATTTAATGTAACATCTGGCCACAATTCACCATCCTCAGTAACAAGATGATATTGTGTGTTTTCAAACCATGCCTGTGGGATCTCGTCAATCTTTTTTATCTCCCTCTCAACAATCTTCCCCTCATTATATATTTCAATAGTACCTTCTCTTACACTATATTTTCCTATTTTTGCAACATCACCGTCTTCAAGACGTATAAATCTATCTGTAAATTCTAATAATGACATTATGTCTGAGGACACAAAATTTTCATAATCCCCCACGCCTATAATCAAAGGAGAATCCTTGCGTGCTACCATCAAAATATCTGTTTCCTTAGCATAAATTGCTGCAATAGCACAACTGCCTTCAAGTTCATCAACTGCTGATTTGAATGCATCTTCAAAAACATATCCTTTTTTCATATATTCCTCAATAAGGTGAGGTATTATTTCAGTATCTGTTTCAGATCTTATTATATGGCCTGGATATTTCTCATACAGTTCCAGATAATTTTCAATAATTCCGTTATGCACGACAGCAATTTCTTCATTACAGTCAGAATGAGGATGAGCATTATTTATTGTTGGTTCACCATGTGTCGCCCATCTGTTGTGTCCTATGCCTGTTCGCACATAAATATTAAAAGGATAATATTCGTTTTTGAATAGACTTCCTATATCATTTACTTTGTCCATGCTTTTTAAATAATATATTTTATTATGATTATCATCATATGGTGCAACTATTGCAGCCAAACCCTTGGAGTCATATCCTCTGTATTCCAGGAATGTCAGGTCTCTTGTAAACTTATTAAATGCATGTTCATCTCTTCCGCTTTTACGTACGTAACCATTGATACTGCACATATTATCATTGATGCCTAACGA
>JAGLUQ010000123.1 GCA_023134675.1 Candidatus Aenigmatarchaeota archaeon
GGTATCTTGAGCTTGCCTGTGACTTTAGGATTATTTGGGTCTTCAAGGTCTATTACAAATAGCGGGTCTACTCTTTTGAAAGTCACTATGTATGCCTTATCTCCCATGAATCTTGCTGAGTATATGCTTTCTCCGGGTGCTAAATCTTCTACCTTTCCTACTATGTTCAATTCTTCGTCAAGAACATAGAGATTGTTTATTGTTGTCGGTATGCTGGGTCTTGGCATTGCTATAGATGTTATTGGTGCTGATTTTTGGGTTATTGCTATTGATTCGGTTTTCTCTTCCGGTTCTGTCTTTGAATTTGCGAATACCTGCTGCTGTTCTGGCGCATCTATGACTTCTGTGGTTGTCATAATAGATGTGGTCATCCTTATCGGAGAGCCTATGATACCTCCACCGCCTACTCTTGTCGTTGTTGCTATCCTGAAATATCCGTTATGTTCGTCCATAGAGAACTGGTTGAGGGGGGTTCCGGGAACTTCTCCTGAATTTTTGTAATTTATCTTTCCATCCTTTATGTTAATCTTATGTATCACTGTCCTGTCTGTCTCTTTAGCTAGCTTTAGGATCATTTTTTCTG
This sequence comes from Candidatus Aenigmatarchaeota archaeon, assembly GCA_023134675.1. Classification (GTDB taxonomy): domain Archaea; phylum EX4484-52; class EX4484-52; order EX4484-52; family GLR71; genus GLR71. The sequence goes on from JAGLUQ010000123.1 coordinate 584, forward strand.
TCTTGTTTGCAACTTGTATCTCAAGCTCTTTTTTCTGTGCCTCTGTCAGCGTCTCTCCGTATTCCTGTAGGATGTCACCCATCCTGTTCTGTTTCTCCAAGTAGCTGGCGTTGGATTCTTTGATATCTTCAAGGTCTTTTGCAATATCTTTTGGGACAAGAGGGATTATTACATCATCAAACATCATGTCTATGAAGTATGTGTTGCGTACTCTTCTCTGGTATGTTATGTAGATGTTTTCTTTGGAGACATACATGTTCCTGGTAGATCCCAGGAGATATATCTTGCTCTCTATATCCTTTTCGTCGTCCTGTGCGTTGATGGACATTATTGTGGTGAATGTGTAGGAATTGTCCGGGATGTCAAAGTAATAGATGTCAGGGCTGATCTCTTTTCCGGAATAGGCAATCCTTGGTGTTGTGATATCGTCTCTGTAATGATATGTGTACTGTGTAGCTATGACATAGACTTCGTCTCCTATCATCCGTGAGTCAAAGTAGTAGCCGTCAACTGTCACATTTCTTGTCTGTTTCGGGTTTTCTCTGTCTGATATGTCATATACTTCTGCGAATGCTATCTGCCTTGTTATTGGTGGGTAAATCATCATCTTTTCTGCCATTATATCTTCAGATATGCCTGCTTCCTCATCATCTTCAAAGGTTTTTGGATTGTCTTGGTAGATATAGTCGTTTCCCAGTACAATAAGCCTGTCACCGTCAACGTAAAGCTCCTGCGGGTTGCCTGTAATGTTTATTGTTGACATGATCTTTGTGTTTTCTGGAGGATATGCGTCTACAATTGATATGATCTTTCCTGAAAGGACATATATGTATTTTCCGTCGTTTTTCACAATGTCTGCCTCGTCAACTCCTTCCACCTGTATGTTTGTGGTAGAGAAATCGTCTGTGCTTTCTTGTGATGTGGGAACTGTGCTTTTTGTTGCGGAAAGTGCCATGTCTGCAGATTCTGCCATAGTGTTCATAATTCTCATACTATCCATCATGCCGCTGGAGTATATGCCGCTTTCTGCGTTTGATTCAAGAAATGTCTTTATCTCATCGGCTGAACTGAATTTTTTCAGCTGATCCTGTGATTCGAATGTTTCTGGTTCAATAGTTATATCTGTCGGGTAGAGTGAGACAATGCCTATTATAAGCACTGCCGCTGCTATTGCTGCTATAAATATCTGTGACTGGGCTTTTCTTAATGTCATATCCCTGATTTAGATGTTTATTTATAAATGCTTTCGGTTTTGTTCGGGTGTTTTCCCGAAGGTTTTTGGGGTGTTTTTGTCTATCTTTAGAATTCAATTTCTATCCCGACAGGGCAGTGATCTGACCCTTTGACTTCTTTGAGTATGAAGGCATTCTTGACTTTACTTTTGATAATATCTGATACAAAGATATAGTCTATTCGCCAGCCTATGTTTCTTTCCCTTAAGCTTTTCATGTAAGGCCACCAGGTGTAATTTTTGCCTTCTTTGTTGAATATCCTGAAGGTGTCTGTGAAGCTTTCTTTTATTATGCTGTCAATGCATTTTCTTTCTTCATGGGTGAACATGGTGTTGTTCATGTTGTCTTTTGGCCTTTCAAGGTCTATCTCTTTATGTGCCACGTTGAAGTCGCCGCAGAGTATTATCGGTTTTTCTTTGATGTTCTTTATTGTTTTAAGGAAATGTATGTATGCATCGAGCTTGTATGGGATGTTTTCCTTTTCTCTTCCGCCGTGTGGCAGGTAGAGATTGAAGAGGATGAAGTTTTGATATTCTACCATTATAGATCTTCCTTCCTTGTCGAAGCGTTCCATGCCTAGATTGTATTCGACTTTAATCGGCTTCTCTTTCGTGAAGATTGCTGTTCCGCTGTATCCTTTCTTTTCGGCAGGATTCCAGTATGTCTTATAGGTGAAAGAGCTTGTGAGCTCTGGCGGTATATCCTTTTTGTCGGATTTTATCTCCTGGATGCAGAGGATGTCAGGGGAGTGTTCTTTTAGAAATTTGATGAATCCGTTCCTGTTAACTGAACGTATACCGTTGACGTTCCAGGAAAGAATGCTTAATGTTTGTGGCATAAGGGTATTTTGGATGTTTTTGTTTATATGTTGTGTTTTTTTGTTTATGTTTTTTGGCTTTGTTATCTTTAGATTATAAAAATATAAAGTTATGAAATGTCTATTTTTATAATTAAAAAGTGGGTTAAGATGAAAGATTATCTTGAAATGAGAGAAAAAATTGAAGATGAAATAATCAACAGGTTAGAAAATTTAATCAATCCAGGGAATGCTGTAAGCTCATTATCTAATAAAATTGATGGAATCTATGGCTTTGATGACTGGTATAAATATACTGGCAGTAAGATTGCTGCGATATCTGTTGCAGCAATGATTGCTGAAGATAATGAGACATCAGGTACAGAAATCTATGAATCAATATTATCTTATATTGAAGATAATCTGATCTCTTTGACTGAAGAAGATTATGATGAAGTAAATAAAGCTGTGAGCCGTGTATCTTTATGTTATTCAGGTGTTGAGGGTCGTGGAGAGATATACGAGATGTTGAAAAATAAGGGATTTTTTGAACATTTAGATTCTGTTTATGTGACTCTTGAGATATTCATGTCTATGTTTATTCCTGATGATTCTTCTTTGCCTATAGATTCTGCTGATTTATTGAAGAAGTATTGTAAGGAAAAGTATGATGAGATTGATGAAAAAATAAGGAATAATCCCCCTAAGCTTATTTTGCCTTTACGCAGAAAAGAATTACAGAGAAATAAGTATAAGGCATTGTATGAAAATGTGGATGAAGGATATAAGAATGCTTTTGTATTGATGGAAGATTTGGATATTGAGAAGATAAAACAGGTAATAACTGATAATAATATTGGTTATTTAAAACCTTGAGTTAATTGTTTTTCAAGCTTTCGGCCAGTTCTTCAGCCATATTCTCAAGCTGCTGCTCTATATCTGTGTTTAATCCGTTATCGAATATGTCGCTGTAGTTTCCCTTAAGCTCGCTCCTTGAGACGAATGCGCCTTTGGCGATGACCTTTATCTTCAGTATGCTGCAGAAGTT
>JAGLUQ010000124.1 GCA_023134675.1 Candidatus Aenigmatarchaeota archaeon
CCTTATGGAGATATCCCGTGCGTTAAATGGAGAGTTTGCAAGGTGAACGGACTTTCACTTACCGGCCTTCTTTCAGGAAAGGTAAAGAGACAGCAGTAAGGTAATTATTATGGATGAGATAAAGCTTTTTGACAGATGGCAGACAGGAGGAATCAAGGTGAATGATTCAGGTCTAGTCAGTTATATAAATCTTGATCCTGTGATAGTGCCCCGTTCAGGCGGGCGTCACGCAAAGCACCAGTTCCATAAGTCAAAGCTCAACATTGTTGAGAGGCTTATAAACAGGCTGTTTGTGGCCGGTCATAAGGGAAGGAAGCATAAGTTTACTTCTGGCCAGAATGTCGGCAAGACTTTTGGTGCCTCAAAGATTGTTGTTGATGCTTTCGGTATTATTGAGGAGAAGGCAAAGACAAATCCTGTTGAGGTCTTTGTACGGGCTATAGAAAATTCCTCGCCTATTGAGGAGGTTACCACATTCAGGAAAGGTGGTATGACATCCAGAGAAGGTGTTGTCACATCCCCGCAGAGAAGGGTTGACCTAGCTTTGAGGCATATTGCTCAGGGCACATTCGCAAGCTCTGTCAAGAGCAAGAAGCCTGCAGCTGCCTGTCTTGCTGATGAGATACTTTTTGCTTTCAAAGGCGACATGAAGAGCAAGGCTGTGAGCGAGAAGCACAGGCGAGAGAAAGAAGCTCACGGGTCCAGATAGATTCGGTTTTTTTTAATTTTTTTAAGAAATATAGTAAAAAGCATAACAATTTAGACAATATGCTTTTTCCATATAGATTGACGTCTATTGGTTTTTGATAAAGTTTGTCTATTTTGTTACGACGTCAACTATAATTTCATCTATCTTTTCTTTTAATTCTTCTTTTTTTTCAGGTGTATAATGGTCTTCAATTTTGCCTAAAAGTTTTCCGTTCTTGAAAAATAGTAAGGCAGGAAGATTTGCTATTTCATATTTTTTTAATAATTGAGTGTCTTCTCTTATCTCTATTTTTTTGTATTTTATGTCTTTAATAAGGTCTTTTATCGGTATTGTCTTGATCAGGCATATTATTGAGCTCTCGTTGAATAGTTCTACTGCTATCAGTTCGCCTGATTCAAGGATTTGTGTGTTGAATTTGTCTAGATCTATCCAGTATGCGGGATCTATCGGTTCTGCTCCATATCTGTCTACAAAGAGCTCTGATGTTCCTCTTGGATCATCATCGTTTTCTTTTTTTATCTTATTATATTCCTCTTCGGTTTTTGCTACTTTTATTGCGCCGACGGGACAGGCTTTTTCACATTTTTCACAATCAATGCATTTAGAATTATCGATACCTATAGTCTTGTTTTCTTCGTCCCAATAAAGTGCATTGGTCGGGCATGCTTCTATGCCGCTGCAGTCTTTAGACTTATCGCAGATCTTAAAGTTTATCAGGACTGGCATATGATTATGTGGTAAAATAATTTATATAAAACTTTTGCTGCTGCTTTCTGAATTAAGGGAGTATAAGTATACGGAGTTTGTTTGAAGATATAAGTATGGTGTAGGAGTAATTTATGATAGGTTGTTTTATGGTGATGTTTGATGTCTGGCTATGAATCTGTCTCAAAAGTGTATGATTCTGTCGCTGGTGAGAGTGCGAAGCTTTTTGTACCTTTTATATTAAAATCTGTAAAAAAATATCGGCCAGAGTCACAATCAATTCTTGAGCTTGGGTGCGGTACTGGTAATATTCTTGTTGAGCTGTCAAAGAGATATGAGACATATGGCCTTGACCTGTCGCCTGAGATGCTTGAGATTGCCAAGAGAAAGGACAAGAAGTCTGTGTATAAGCAGGGTGATATGTCTGATTTTGATTTCGGCAGGAAGTTTGATGTTATCTGTTGCATGTATGATTCTATAAATCATCTTCCGTCGCTTAATCATTGGAAGAGGATGTTTGACTGTTGCTTCCGGCATCTGGTTGATGGAGGGCTTCTTATTTTTGATTTTAATACGCTTTATGCATTCTCTTCAAAGGCAGAAAGACCTGCTACTTATGTGCGTGCAGGCAATGATTATGTCCTGCTTGATATTACGGCAAAGAGGGATATGTGCACATGGCATTTCAATATATTCAAAAAAGAGAAAGATGTGTATAAGTTATTTTCTGAGGATATAATAGAGAGATCTTATGAGCTTTCAAAGATAAAGGAGAAACTTAAGGATTTTAAGATTCTTGATTTTGTGGATGAAGATGGTAAGACGCCTTCTTTGAAGACGACAAGGGTTTTTGCTGTGTGTCGGAAGTGAGTTTTCCTCTAAACTTTTTCACTTTCTTCCCATAGCCTGTTGAGCCATGCGTTTATGCATAATACACATTTGCCGTAATGGAGCATTACTGAGTTGATGTCATCTTCTTTTTCAAATACGTTCTGGTAGTATTTCTTGTCTACCATGATGCATCCGTGCTTAGGGTTTGTTTCATCACCTCTTCTTATGTTGAACAGGCGTCTCATCTTTCTGGGATTTTCTATTTTCTGCCCCAATCTTAGGATTATGCTTATCTTTACACCCTGCCTGCTTTTGGATTCAAGAGATGTGAACAGTTCTTTGAGCAGGGTGTCTGAGAAATAGATAATCATTATATCTGATCTTGATGCGGCAATCCAGTTCTGTATTGTCTTTACGACTTTATCTTTTCCGAGCATAAGGTCCTGCGCTGCTTCAGATGTTGCCTCTTCCTCTTTATTTGAGTATGATATGATTTCCTCAAGAATCTCTGTCTTTGATTTTTTTAGGCGTCTCTCTTCATCATCAAGCTTTTTCTTTATTGTCGTGAAGTCTGCAGGCCTGTATTTTGTGGGTTTTCCGTATACTATATTGATCCAGCCTTTTCTTGCAAGAGTTGACAGTATGTCGTATATTCTTGCTCTCGGGACTTCTGACAGCTTTGACAGCTCTGTGGCTCCTGCTGTCTCTGCGATGCATGCGCTGTAATAGACTCTTGCCTCGTAGTCTGTAAGGCCGAATTCTTTGAGAGAATTGATTATCTTCTGTTCCATTGCTGCTTTTTGTTTCTGATGCTTATATATGTTACTTTTGTTACGATAAGAGTTGCAAAAAGTTTATTAAGTAGTAAAGACCATTAATAAGTAGTTACAATTTAAAAAAGGGGTTGAAAATTATGGAAGTTAAAGAAGAAGAAAAGTTTGATGGTGTTGGTTATTATTATGATGTGGGACGTGATGATTTTTTTGATATAGATCTTCCTTATCTGCTAAATCCGAAAGACTATATTGAAAAATATGTTGATAGTGAAATGAATGTTGGTCAAAAAAATCAGTATCTATTGGGGATTATAGATAGTGCAATTGTTGACGGTTCATTGGATGTGGCTTTTTTGTATTATCTAAATATAGATATGTCTGAGAATCCTGAAGCAGTTACAAAACTGATTAAAGCGACAAAAAAAGAATCTGTTGAAGCCAGTGAGTCTCTGGAAGATCAGTTGGAGTATATTCTGCTTCGTAGGTATAGTGCTAAGGAGATATTAACCGGTCTTGATGGGTTTAAGGATATCTATTTTTGAGGCTGAAAAGAAGATTGAATGTATTTGGTAATCACTAAATGAAAGGATTATAGAAAGGGATTATGTTTATATGGGGGTTGAAAATTATGGGAGAAT